>NZ_JALKFY010000686.1:38390-55017 GCF_023242985.1 Frankia sp. Mgl5
CCCCCCCCGGGGCACCCCCACACCCTCGGGGGGGGGGGGCGGGGCGGGCGCCCCCGCGCCGGCCGGCACCGGCTCGGCGAGCCCCGCCGGCACCGGCCGGGACCGCGCGCGCACCCGCCGGGCCCACTCCCGACCCAGCGTCATGCAGGGCCGTTCCACCAGGAAGTAGGTGATCGTGGAGACCGCACAGGTCAGCGCGAGCACCAGCAGGAAGAACGGGACGAACGCCAGCTCGCCGGCGGCCGTCCCGGTGTGCTCGGCGACGACCTCGATCACCACCGTGTGCCACAGGTAGATCCCGTACGAGATGAGGCCGAGGTAGGCCATCGGGCGGCAGGCCAGCAGCCGCCGCACCAGGCCCTGGTCGGACGGCCCGAACACCGCGGGCAGGATCAGGAAGAAGCCGAACAGGCCGTAGAAGAGGTGGCGGCCCATGTCCTGGGTGCGGTCGGGCACGAACAGCGGCGTCAGCGGCAGGGTGATCCGGGTGCTGGCCACCCAGTAGAAGAAGGCGGCGATCACCCAGCAGGCCTCACCGGACCACCGCCACCGCGCCCACGCCGGTGACCGCCCGTTCTGGACGTACCAGGCGGACAGGACGGCGAGCAGCATCCCCATGGAGAACAGGTCCCACCAGACCGGGAGCCAGACCGTCCAGCCGTCGGCCCACCAGATGTGCGAGCCGATCAGCGCGTAGTGCAGGACCCGGCTGATCACGAAGATCACGGCGAGGGCGGCGAGCTCGACCCTGAGCTGCGCGCCGGGTGTCCGCCGGCGTCGACGGACCAGCAGCCACGCGTACAGCGGGACCGAGATGTAGAAGGCGAGCTCGACGTTGAGCGTCCATGCCTGGGTGAGGCCCTGGATGGCCCACTGCTTCCGGTAGCCCTGCATGAAGAAGGCCGTCTGCAGGAGCCCGCGGAACCCGTGGACGCCCATCTTGTCGTTGGACACGACGTTGAGCGCCACCGCCAGCGCCAGCCAGTACAGCGGGATGATCCGCACCAGCCGGCGGATGTAGAACCCGGCGGCGTCCGGGACGCCGCGGCCGCTCAGGTGCGCCGCCGCGAACGGGCGGTAGAGCAGGAAGCCCGAGATCAGGAAGAAGACCGCGACGCCGATCTCCCCGCGGGCGGTGTAGACCCCGATGGGGTTGCCGGTCGTCAGCCCGCTGTTGAACGACACGTGGACGACCAGGACCAGCAGCGCCGCGATCGCGCGCAGCCCGTCGAAGCCCGCGAACACCACCGGCGCGGGCCGGGCCGCCTCCGCCTGTGCGGGCGCGGCCGGTCCCGTGCTCGCCGTGGCCGCGGAACCCGGCCGGCCCGGCGCCCGGCCACCGCTCCCACGGTCGAAACCGGCGGTCACCGACCGTGACCACTACTGTCGGCGATGTCTGGCACGGTCGCAAGGTACCAGGCGGTACCCGACGGCTCGACGGCCCGCGCCACCCCAGCGAGCCGGGCGCGACCCCCGAAAACGGTGCCGGAAGGCAGCCGTGTCGTCACTTTGCGCGCTCGCGCTGGGCCTCGGCGGTGGCCAGGCCCGCCCGGCGACGGCGCAGCGCACCGACGATGGCCGCGATCCCGACCGCCGCGAGCAGGACGACCGCCGGCTCGGCGCACGCCCGGAACCGGGTAGTGCCGTAGACCAGCACCGAGGCCAGCGTGAGTGTGATCGGTACCGCCAGCAGCGGCAGCAGGACGACCCCCCGTCGGCGCAGCACCACCGTGCCGGCGACGGCGGCCAGCTCGAGCACCCAGAGGCAGACCATGCCGAGCCGGCTCAGCCCCAGCGGGCGCAGCTCCACGCCGTCGAACTCGGTCTGCTGCCACGGCCGGTAGAGGCCCCACGTCCGGCCGGCCCGGGCGGCGGCGACACGGGGCAGCTCACCGGCATTGTCACCGATGAACCGGTAGGCGGCCTCCCGGTAGTAGACGTCCCGCTCGGACCGCTCCACCGGCGCCTGGTCCAGCGCCTGGATGCAGTCGAACGACCACCACCCCGTGTACTTGCCGAAGTAGCTCGCCTCGCAGTGGGTGACGGCCAGCGTCGAGCCGAGCCCGGACGAGAGGAACTCGGGCTCCTCGAAGCGGGACAGGTTGTAGGCCGTCCAGGGGGCCACCACGGCGACGCTCGTGCCGGCGGCGGCCGCGAGCAGGCCGAGGCGGCGACGCCACGGCAGCGGACGGCTCATCGCGATCAGGGGCACCACGAGCACCAGGGCGAGCAGCGCGAGCTCGGCGCGGGCGAGCATCGCGGCGGCCAGCGCCGCGCCGAGCCAGCAGGCGTCCGCCACGGTCCGCCGGTCCCAGAAGCGGTGGGCCGCGGCGATCAGCAGGGCGCAGGTCAGGATTCCGGTGGTCTCGGACATCACCAGGGCGTCGTTGAGCCACATCCCCGGGTAGAGCGCCGCGATGCCGGCGGCGAGCAGGCCGGTGGCCGGGCCGGCGGCGCGGCGGCCCACCAGGCCGACGACGCCGACCGACAGCGCACCGAGCAGACACGAGAAGATCTGGTGCGACAGGAACCCGGTGAAGCCCAGCACGGACGGGATGGCGAGCAGCGCACTCGTCAGTGGTGGGTGCTGCGCGTCCGGGACGTATCTGTCGAAGTACCTCAACTCGAACGGATCGGGCCAGCCGCGCCCGTCCGCGAACAGGTTCGCGGCCTGGTGGTAATAGAAAGGGTCACCGTCGACGACCGCGGGATGCATCCATCCGAACAGATAGCCGAGGCGGACACCGAGACCGACGGCGACCACCACCAGCAGGCCGATCCACCACGCCCGCCCGGCCGGCGCGAGCCGGGGCGGTGCCGCGGACCGCGCGCCGGGATCCGATGGCCCCTGTGTCGGGAGCTGGCCGGACCCGGCCAGGCGGCCCCTGCCGGGGCGCCCTCCGGACCTCGACCATCGGCCCGCGGCCGCCGACCGATGCACCCCGGGCGGGCGGGGCGCCGGCGCGAGCTGACCCTCATCCGACAGAACGTCCGCGGCACCGTCTGATCGATCCGTCGTAGCCTCGACGACGGAACCCGGCGATCTGGACATACCAGATGAATCGCGCGGAACTGGGGGACCGTCGGGATCACCGGCGGTGACCGACGGTGAGCTGCTGTCAGGCACCCGCGGAAGGTACCAATGCTGGCCCATTGGAGGTATTGCCGAGCCCGACATCTCCGGTCTGGGACTACCACGCGTTTCCCCTGACCGGAACCGCGGATTAGCCTTGCCGATCGGGCCCATGTGCTGCTCCCGGTACGCGAACGGACACGGCACCGTCCGTGCCAGGCCCCGTCCGGCTCGACCCGGCGGCCTACCGCCACATCTGTGCACCTACGACATCGGAAGGGGACCGGGCTGAGCCGCCGAGACACCGACACCTACCCGCTGGCTCGCCCCCGCCCCGGTCAGCCGGAGGACGACCACGCCGCCGAGCGCAACCCGCGGCACCCCGCCCGGGACCGGCGCAGAGCCGCGGACCGCCGTGCGGAGCCGGGCTCCGGCACCGACGCGGCCGGCGGTCCGGGCGCGGCCACGGGCCCAGGTGCCGACATCGATCGTCCTGCCGCAGGCCGACACGCGGACACGGGCAGTGGCACGGACCACGACGAGGCCACAGACCATTTGGCCGGCCTGTATCTCGACCGGTCCCGGCTCGACGCCGCCTACCAGGACGACGCCTACCCGGACCCCGAGGGCCGCCTGCGCCGGGCCGGCGCGTACAGCGGCGACGAGACCGAGCACATCGAGCGCCGGGCCGCCGCCTCACGCGACCCACGTGAGGCGGCACGCGACGCCGACGATCACACCCGTGTCATCGCCCGCCCCCGCGTCCCAGCCCGTGCCGGGCGAGCCGCCCGCGCGGGGCGCCCCGCGGGCGACCGGAGCCCGCGGGGCGGCCACGAGCTCGTCGGGAGCGGCCCGCCGCGCCCGCACGGCGCCGAGCCGGCCGAGGCCCGCCGGGCCGGTTCCCGCCAGCCGGTGGCCGACCCGTCCAGGCGACGCGAGCCGGGTGGGCCGCGCACGCCGCGACAGCCGGGCACGTCACGGCAGACAGGCACGTCACGGCAGCCGGCCGGCGGGCGAGGCGCGGGCGAGGCGGACGACCTCCTCGAAGCGGACGACCTCCTGGAGGCGGACAGGCCCGGTGCCCGCGCCCGCGGCGCCGCCGACCCGCATGCGACCGGCCCGCTCGAGACCGGGCAGCCGGACGACGGATCGCCGGAGACCGGACCGCTCGAGACCGGACCGCTCACGGCACCGGTGCTGGCACCATTGGGCCACTCTCCCGCGCTGGACGGCCTGCGTGCCCTCGCCGTCCTCGGGGTGATGGCCTACCACGCGGGCCTGAGCTGGATGCCGGGCGGACTGCTCGGCGTCGACGCCTTCTTCGTCCTCTCCGGATTCCTGATCACCGGCCTGCTGGTGGCCGAGTACCGGACCACCCGGCGCATCGACCTGAAGTCGTTCTGGATCCGCCGCACCCGACGTCTGATGCCGGCACTGCTGACGATGATGCTGGGCGTGGCGGCCTATGCCCGGTTCGTCGCCCAGCCCAGCGAGGTCGAGACACTGCGCGTGGACGCGCTGTCGACTCTCGGGTACGTCGCCAACTGGCGGTTCGCGCTGTCGGACCAGAGCTATTTCGACCACTTCTCCGCCCCGTCCCCGCTGCTGCACACCTGGTCGCTGGCGGTGGAGGAACAGTTCTACGTCCTGTGGCCGCTCGCCGTCTACCTGCTGATGTGGCACAGCGGGCGCACCACGGCGCGGTGGCGCAACCAGCGCCACAAGGCGCAGACCCTGATCCTGACCGTCGCCGTGCTGGGCGCGGAGGCGTCCGCGCTGCTCGGGCTGCTGCTGGTCGTGCTGGGCGCGGACGCCTCCCGCATCTACTACGGCACGGACACCCGCGCGCAGGCGCTGCTGGCCGGCGCCGCACTGGCTGTGTGGCGGATCCAGCGGCGGACACCGCTCACCGAGCGGACGAAGAAGGGCCTGTCCGTCGCCGGCTGCCTCGCCGGGGTGGCGATGCTCACGGTCTGGGCGACCGTCGACGGCGAGAGCCGGGTGCTCTACTCCGGCGGCTTCCTGGGCGTGGCGGTGATCGTGATGCTGCTGATCGCCTCGATCGTCGAGGTGCCCCGCGGGCCGGCCGCGCGGGTGCTGTCGCTCCCGCCGCTACCCACCATCGGCCGGGTCTCCTACGGCCTCTACCTGTGGCACTGGCCGGTCTTCCTGACCGTCACCGCGGCCCGCACGGGGCTGAGCGGCGCGGCGCTGCTGGGCGTGCGCGCGGCCGTCACGGCGGCGATCACCATCGCCTCGTTCCACCTGGTCGAGAACCCGATCAGGCGACGGAAGATCCGTTTCCCCATGCCACGGGTCACCGTCCCGGCCTCGATCTGCGCGGTCGTCGCCCTGGTGATGGTCGCCACGATCGCGGACCCGTCCGCCGGCCGCGGCGCGGCGGACCTGGAACAGCTGGCCGCGCGGGCCGCTACCGCGGCACCGCCGACGGCCCGGGCCGAGCCGGTCACGGGCCGCCCGCTGCGGGCCGTCCTGGCCGGGGACTCGCTCGCGCTCACCCTCGGCTTCAGCGAGTTCTCCACGGCCGCCGCCCACGAGGGCCTGGAGATCCACGACGGCTCCCAGCTCGGGTGCGGGGTGAGCCGCTCGCCGCGCCGCATCCTCATGGGCGAGGTGAACCTGCCACCTCCGGGGTGCGACCAGTGGCCCACCCGCCTCAGCCGGAAAGTCGACGAGCTCCGTCCCGACCTGGCCATGCTGCTGGTCGGGCGCTGGGAGGTCACCGACCAGGACCTCGAGGGCCGACGGACCCACATCGGTGATCCGGCGTTCGACGCCTATCTCGGGCGCGAGCTCGACCTGGCGATCACCACCCTCTCGGCCCGCGGAGCGAAGGTGGTGCTGCTGACCACCCCGATGTTCGAGGAGGGTGAGGCGGCGGACGGCAGCATCTACCCGGAAACCCGGGCCGACCGGGTGATCCAGTTCAACAAGCTGCTTCGCCAGGCCGCCGCGCGGCACTCCGCCGTCACCACCGTCATCGATCTCGCCGCGGCGCTCAGCCCGGGCAACGAGTACCGCGGTGAGATCGACGGTGTTCGCGTGCGTGACGACGACGGTGTTCACATCAGCAACGGCGGCGGAGCGCGGGCCGGCCAGATGGTGCTACCCGACCTTCTCAAGCTGGCCCGACCGGCCACGGCGAGTGGTGCCGACGGGCCGACCCCGGCACCCGAGTGACCCGGCCGCTTTACCTGACGCTAACCTTCCGCAGCAGTACTCCACGGGCCACAGGAGGATGATCGTGCCTCGCGCGCTGATTACGGGAATCACCGGCCAGGACGGGTTGTATCTGGGGGAGTTGCTGGTTGGGCGGGGTTATGAGGTGTTCGGGCTGGTGCGCGGGCAGTCGAACCCGAAGGTGGCGACCGTGGAGCGGCTGGTGCCGGGGGTCGTGTTGTTGGAGGGTGATCTGACGGATCTTCCGTCGTTGATCGGCGCGGTGGAGATCTCCCAGCCCGACGAGGTGTACAACCTGGGCGCCATCTCGTTCGTCGGACTGTCCTGGAAGCAGGCGGAGCTGACCGGGGAGACGACGGGTATGGGGGTGCTGCGGGTTCTGGAGGCGCTGCGGATCGCGGGCGGTAACGACCTGTCCCGGGTGCGTTTCTACCAGGCGTCGTCGTCGGAGATGTTCGGAAAGGTGCGGGAGACGCCGCAGCGGGAGACGACGCCGTTTCATCCGCGTTCGCCGTACGGGGTGGCGAAGACGTTCGGGCATTATCTGACGGTGAATTACCGGGAGTCGTACGGGTTGTTCGCGTGTTCGGGGATGCTGTTCAATCACGAGTCGCCGCGGCGCGGGATCGAGTTCGTGACGCGGAAGATCTCCCGGGCGGTGGCGCGGATTTCGCTGGGTCTGCAGGACTCGGTGTCCCTGGGGAATCTGGAGTCGCGGCGCGACTGGGGTTTCGCGGGGGACTATGTGGACGCGATGTGGCGGATGCTCCAGCAGGACACCCCGGACGACTTCGTGGTGGCGACCGGCGAGACCCACAGCATTCGTGAGTTGTTGGACGTCGCCTTCTCCCGGGTGGGCATCGAGGACTGGTCCGGCTATGTCCGCTCCGACCCGCGGTTCTTCCGCCCGGCCGAGGTGGATGTCCTCGTGGGCGACGCGTCGAAGGCTCGTGAGGTGCTGGGGTGGAAGCCCCGGATCGGCTTCCACGAGCTGGTGGAGATGATGGTCGACGCCGACCTCGCCACCGAGGCCGCTGCGGCGGACAGACACTGACCAACCGGTGACCGACGTTCCCCGGGTGCCCGCCACCGAGCCCGCACGACTGGCGCGGGCCGCACCACCCGCGCCGAGACCTGGCGCGGGTGAATACACACCCGGGCGCATGTCACGCCGTGTGATGGGGAGGGTACGCGCGTGCGCGACTCCGGGGGACAACCGATGAACCAAGGTCCAGCCACCGAGTCTCTTCCCCCGCAGGTGCGCGGGCGGCACCGTTCGGGCCGGCGGGATTCCGCGCCGGCACCGTCCCAGCCCCTCGGGTCGGCGCAGGTAGCGGGCCAGGGGCTGCAGGAGGAGCCGTCGCCCGGCACGCGGGGAGTGCCCGGTCCGGCGGTGATTCCCGGGCAGGCGACACAGCCGCGTCGGCAGCACCCGAGCCTCGCGGCCTTCCCCGGGCTCGCCGGCCTCGCGCCCGAGCGGCTGCGCGGTCAGAGCGACCGGATCCGGGCGGCCATGCGGGGCGCGATCCCCCTCGCCCTCGCCGGGCTGATCGCCAACGCGGCCAACCTCGGGGTCACCCTGGTCATCGCGCGGGCCATGAGCACCCGCTCCTACGGCGCCGTCGCGCAGCTCTTCGCGATCTTCTTCGTCGTCTCGATGCCCGGCAGCGCCCTGCTCGTCGGCGTCGTCCGGCGGATCACGAACTGGCAGCACACCGGCCAGGCCGACCTGATCGACGAGTGGATCGGCCGGGTCCGCCGGGCCGGCGTCATCATGGTCCTCGCCGTCGCCGTGCTGGCGATCATCGCGCGCGGGTTCGTCGCCCGCGAGCTCTCGCTGCCCGGAGCCGGCGGGGTCGCCGAGATCATCATCGCCGGAGCGGCCTGGTGCCTGCTGTGCGTCGACCGCGGGCTGATGCAGTGCGGGCGGCTTTACCCGTCGCTCGCCACGAACCTGCTGGTGGACGCGGCGGTCAAGAGCGGCTCGACGATCGCGCTGGTCCTGGCCGGGCTGGACGAGGCCGGCGCGGCCATCGCCGTGCTGCTCGGGGTACTCGCCGCACTCGCGCACACCCGTTACAGCCTGCGCCGGCACCCGTCGGCGATCATGCAGGCCGACCCGACCCGCCCCCCGGCCCAGGCGCCGCCGGCCCCCACCCAGCTCCCGGCCCCCACCCAGCTCCCGGCACCGCCGGCCCGCCAGCGCCGGCTCACCGGCGGCCGGCTGGGATCGCATCCGGCGGCGGGGCGTGGCGACGCCGACACCGGGGCGACGACGCTGCCGCTGCCGGTCGCCGGGCCGGCGGCCACCGCGGAGCCGCGGCGGCTCGCCATCGAGGTCGGCGCCGCGCTGGTGACACTGGCGTTCCTCGGTGTGCTGCAGAACATCGATGTGCTGCTGCAGGGCCGGCTCGCCCCGGACGAGTCGGGCTCCTACGCGGCCGTCTCCGTGGCGGCGAAGGTGATCGTGCTGGCCGCGATCGTCCTGGCCGGGTTCCTCCTGCCCGAGGCCGCGGACCGCAACCATCTCGGGCAGCATGCGCTGCATCAGCTCGGTGCGACGCTGGCGATACTCGCGGTGCCCGCGGTGGGGCTGCTCACCGTAGCGGCGATCGCACCCGACACACTGCTGTCGCTGGCTTTCGGGCCGCGTTTCACCAGTGCCTCCGGCGCTCTCCTCCCGCTGGCCGGAGCTATGACCTGTCTCGGAGCGACCGTGTTGTTCTCCCACTATCTGCTGGCTCTCGGCGAGCGTGCCGTGCTGGCCGTGCTCGCCGTCGCGACCGGCACCGCCGTCGCCCTCATGGTCTGGGCGCAGGGCTCCCCCGTGTCGACCGCGCGGGCGAACTTCGGCTGCCAGGCCGTGCTCGCCGTCGTCACCGGGCTGATGGTGCTCGCCGCCGCCCGCCGGACGGCCCGCGCGTGAGCACGCTGCCAGAGGGCTCACTGCGCCCCACGACCATTCCGCCGCTGCCGGCACCGCCGTCCGCCGCAGGGCAGGTGCCCCTCATCGGCACCGGGATGCCCGGGCTGACCGAGCAGTTCGTCCCGTCGGCGACGTCCGAGCAGCTGCTGGCCGGCCTCGCCGACGCGCTGCCCGCGCAGCCCACGCTGGCGGAGCTCGTCGAGACCTCGGGGATGCGCCGCATCCACATGCTGGCCTGGCGGGATCTGGACGACCCCGAGGCGGGCGGCTCCGAACTGCACGCCGACAAGGTCGCCGAGCGGTGGGCCGCCGCCGGCGTCGACGTCAGCCTGCGCACCGCCGAAGCACCAGGCCACCCCGAGACCACGCGGCGCAACGGCTACCAGATCGTCCGCAAGGCCGGCCGGTACTCGGTGTTCCCGCGGACGGCCACCTCCGGCGCGCTGGGCCGCACCGGCCCGTGGGACGGCCTGGTCGAGATCTGGAACGGGATGCCGTTCTTCTCCCCCGTCTGGGCGCGCTGCCCGCGGGTGGTGTTCCTGCACCACGTGCACGGCGCGATGTGGCGGATGGTGCTCTCCCGGGGGCTGGCCCAGGTCGGCGAGACCATCGAGTTCAAGCTGGCGCCGCCGCTGTACCGGCGCACCCGCATCCTCACCCTCTCCCAGTCGTCCCGGGACGAGATCATCGAGCTGCTCGGCCTGCCCGCGGGGAACATCTCGGTGATTCCCCCGGGCATCGACCCCTCGTTCAGCCCCGCCGGGGAGCGCTCCGCACGCCCGCTGGTGCTCGCCGTCGGCCGGCTGGTGCCGGTGAAGCGGTTCGACGTGCTGATCGACTCGCTGATCCGGGCGCACGACGAGCACCCCGCGATGGAGGCCGTGATCGTCGGCGAGGGCTACGAGCGCCCGGCGCTCGAGGCCCGCATCGCCGCGGCGGGCGCGAGCGACTGGCTGCGGCTGGTCGGCCGGGTGGACGACGCGGGTCTTCTCGACCTCTACCGGCGTGCCTGGGTGCTCACCTCGGCCTCCGCCAGAGAGGGTTGGGGCATGACGATCACCGAGGCGGCCGCCTGCGGGACCCCGTCCGTCGCGACGAAGATCGCCGGGCACACCGACGCCGTCGCGGACGGCGTGTCCGGCCTGCTGGTCGAGGACCCGAACGACCTGGGCAAGACCCTGGCCGGCGTGCTGTCCGACCCCGAGCTGCGGGCCCGGCTCTCCGCCGGCGCGCTCGCGCACGCGGCGACGTTCACCTGGGAGCACACCGCCCGCTCGACCTACCTCGCGCTGGTCAACGAGGCCGCCCGCCGCCGGCTCGTCCGCCGCCCCGCCCCGAGCTCGCGCTCGGGCGCGCCCCGGTGACCTTGACCGCTCCGGCGTCCGGAGCCGCCCATCCCGACGGGCCGGCCCCGGGCGCCACGACGGGCCCCGGCGGCGCGCCGCCCTCCGATCACCCGCGCCGGCAGGGGCGGCTCGGCCGGGTCCGCCGGCTGCTGCCGTCCTGGCCCGCGCTGGTACTCGCCGCGCTGGCCTACATCCCGCTGCTGGCGACGGCGCCGGGGCGGATCGGCGCCGACACGAAGGCCTACCTCTACCTCGACCCGGGCCGGATGCTGGCCCGCGCGGTGTCGATGTGGGACCCCGACGTCGGCATGGGGACCGTCACCCACCAGAACATCGGCTACCTGTTCCCGCAGGGCGCGTTCTACTGGCTCGCCCAGCTCGCCGGGCTGCCCGACTGGGTGGCGCAGCGGCTGTGGACGGGCTCGATCCTGTTCGGCGCGGGCGCCGGCGTGCTGTTCCTGCTGCGCACGTTCGGCTGGGCGAACCGCTACGCGTTCATCGCGGCCCTCGGGTACATGCTCACCCCGTACACGCTGGAGTACGAGGCGCGGATCTCGGCCATCCTGCTGCCGTACGCGGGCCTGGGCTGGCTGATCGGCATCACCGTGCGGGGGCTGCGCGAAGCCGGCGCGGACGACCGCTCCCGCGCCGCGGGCACCCCGCGCCTGGTGCGCTGGCGCTCGGGCTGGCGCTGGCCGGCGGCGTTCGCCCTGATGGTCACCCTGATCGGCAGCATCAACGCGTCCAGCCTGATCTTCATCCTGTTCGCTCCGCTGCTGTGGGTGCCGTTCGCGGTGTGGGGCACCCGGGAGGTCCGTCTCGGCACCGCCCTGACGCTGTGCGGGCGGGCGGTGGCGCTGGTCGTCGTGACGTCCGCCTGGTGGATGGCCGGTCTGTACACCCAGGCCGGCTACGGGCTGAACGTCCTCGCCTTCACCGAGACGGTGAAGACCGTGGCGAGCAGCTCGCAGGCGTCCGAGGTGCTGCGCGGCCTGGGTAACTGGTTCTTCTACGGCGAGGACGCGCTCGGCCTGTGGATCGGCCCGGCCAAGGACTACACCGGCAGCCTGGTGATCATCGCGATCAGCTTCGCGGTGCCGATCCTGGCCCTGGTCGCCGCGTCCTGCCTGCGGTGGGGCCAGCGCGCGTACTTCGTGGCGCTGATCGCGCTGGGCACGACGATCTCGGTCGGCGTGTACCCGTACGACCACCCGTCCCCGCTGGGCCGGGTGTTCCGCGACTTCGCCGAGGGCTCCACCGCGGGCCTGGCGCTGCGGTCGCTGCCGCGTGCCGTCCCGATGGTCGTCCTGGGGCTGTCGGTGCTGCTCGCCGGTGGGCTCGCCGTCCTGGACCAGTGGTACGCGGCCCGCCGCGCACAGGCCCGGGCCGGCACGTCGTCCGCGACCGGTACCCCGCGGCCCGCGGCCGGTGCTCTACGGCTGCGCGGGCGCGCGGTGCCGACGCTGGCGTTCGGCGGGGTGGCGCTGCTGCTCGTGCTGAACATGTCACCGCTGTTCCGCGGGCACTTCATCGAGCCGCTGCTGGACCGGCCCGAGGACATCCCCGGCTACGAGCAGGAGCTCGCCAGCGCCCTGGACGCCGTCGCCCCCGACGCCACCGGGGAGCAGACCCGGGTGCTGGAGCTGCCCGGCGCCGACTTCGCGCACTACCGCTGGGGCACGACGCTCGACCCGGTCATGTCCGGGCTGATGGACCGCCCGTCGGTGGTCCGCGAGCTCATCCCCTACGGCGACGCCGGCTCCGTGGACCTGCTGCGCTCGCTGGACCGGCGGATGCAGGAGGGCGTGCTCGACCCGGCCTCGATCCCCGACATCGCCCGGCTGATGGGCGCCGGCGACGTCGTGCTGCGCAGCAACCTGGCCTACGAGCGGTTCCGGACCCCGCGCCCGCGCGCGACCTGGGACCTCGTGGCCAACCAGCGCCCCGCCGGGCTGGCCGAGCCGCGCACGTTCGGGCCTCCGGTGCTGGAGGACCCGGGCATCCCCTACACCGACGAGATCACCCTGGGCACCAACGCCGACGTCATCGACCCGCCGGCCCTCGCCGACTTCCCCGTCGACGACCCGCACCCGATCGTGCGTGCCGAGCGCACCGACGCCCCGCTGCTGGTCAGCGGCAACGGGGAGGCCCTCGTCGACGCGGCGGCCACCGGCCAGCTCGACGCGGTGCTCAACGACGGCCGCACCATCCTCTACGCCGGCGACCTCGCCAGCGACCCGCAGCGGCTGCGCCAGGCCCTGGACGACGGCGCCGAGCTGCTGGTCAGCGACACCAACCGGCTGCGCGCCGAGCGCTGGACGGGCATCCGGGAAAACTTCGGCTACGTCGAGCAGCCCGGGGTCACCCCGCTGGCGAAGGACGCCAACGACAACCGGCTGGTGCTCTTCCCCGACGCCGGCCACTCGTCGCAGACCGTCGCCCAGATGCACGCACCGGGCTCGGAGGCCCGGGTCGCGGACGTGCGGGCCACCGACTACGGCAACACCTTCTCCTACGGGGTCTCCGACCGACCGGTGCTCGGCATCGACGGCAGCCTGGACTCGGCCTGGCGGGTCGGCGCGTTCACCGACCCGGCGGGCGCCGCCTGGCAGGTCGACCTGGCGAAGCCGACGACCACCGACCACATCCGGGTCGTCCAGCCGCTCAACGGCCCGCGCAACCGGTGGATCACCAAGGTGACCCTGACCTTCGACGGCGGCTCCCCCGTCACCGTCGACCTGCGGGACTCCTCCCGCACCCAGGCCGGCCAGACGATCGACTTCCCGTCCCGGACGTTCACCACGCTGCGCGTCCACGTGGACGCCACGAACTTCGGCGTGCGCCGGACCTACGACGGGCTGTCCGCCGTCGGCTTCGCCGAGGTGGAGATCCCCGGCACCGACGGGAAGCCGCTGACCGCCGAGGAGGTGCTGCGCCTGCCCACCGACACCCTCGACGCCGCCGGCGCCTCCTCCCTCGACCACCGGCTGAGCCTGCAGATGTCCCGCGACCGGGCGAACCCGTCCGAGCCGTTCCGCCGCGACCCCGAGCCGACGATGGCGCGCTCGTTCACGCTGCCCACGGCGCGCACGTTCGCGCTCACTGGCACCGCCCGGATCTCCGCCTACGCCTCCGACCAGCTCGTGGACGCGACCCTCGGCCGGGCCGGAGCCGCGCCGACGGTCACCTCCTCCGGCCGGCTGCCCGGCGCGCTCGCCGCACGCGGGTCGAGCGCGTTCGACGGCGACACCACCACCGCGTGGAGCCCCGGCATCGGCGACCAGATCGGCTCCTGGCTCCAGGTGACCTCGCCGGCCCCGGTCACGTTCTCCTCGATGAACCTCGCCCTCGTCGCCGACGGGCGGCACTCCGTACCCACGAAGATCGGCATCATGGTGGACGGGCGCCGGGTCGGCGCGGTCGCCGTCCCACCGGTCGCCGACACGCCGGTCAGCTCGCAGACCCGCAACGCCGCCCAGAACGTCAGCCTCACCTTCCCCGCGGTCACCGGCAGCACCATCCGGCTGGTCGTGGACGACGTCCGCACCGTCACCAGCGTCGACACGATCAGCGGCGCGGTGATGGACCTGCCGGTCGGCATCGCTGAGGTCGCCGTACCGGGCCTGGACGGCACCGCCGGCGGAACGGGCCGCGGCTCGGCCGCGACCACCGCCCCCGGCACCGCCGGCTCACCCGCCACCGCCACGGCCACCGGTGCCGACACCGGCGCTGTCACCGGAGCCGCAGCCGGCCTGACGATCACCGCGGTTCCCGGGACCACCGGGACGGCGGCGACCGGTACCGCGGACATTCCCGCCCCCTGCCGCACCGACCTGCTGACCATCGACGGCGCACCGGTCGGGATCCAGGTCACCGGAAGCATCAAGGACGCCGCCGGCCGCGCCGGACTGACGGTGCGGGCCTGCGGGACACCGGTCACCCTCGACGCGGGTGACCACGTGGTGCGCACCTTCAACGGCGCGCTGACCGGGATCGACGTCGACCGGCTGCTGCTGGCCTCCGCCGCCGGCGGCGGAGCCTGGCTCGACGCCACCGGCGGCGGCACGGACGCCACCGCGCCGACCGTGAAGGTCGAGGCGACCAGCGACACCTCGTTCCGCGTGGATGTCAGCGCCGCGACCCCGGGCAAACCGTTCTGGCTCGTGCTGGGCGAAAGCCGCTCCCCCGGCTGGACGGCCCGCGTCAACGGCCAGGACCTCGGCGAATCCCACCTGGTCGACGGATACGCGAACGGCTGGCGGATCGACCCGAGCGCCGGGAGCTTCACCGTCCTCCTCGACTGGGCACCGCAGCACGTCGTTGGCATCGCGCTGAAACTGTCGGTGGTGACGGGCATCCTGAGCCTGGTGATCCTGCTGGTCGGGGCGTACCAGCGCCGCCGCGGCCGGAGCTGGCGCCATCTCGTCGGCTACCAGTACATCCCGGCGGGCACCGGCACCGGCGGAGTCGCCCGAGCGGGCACCGCGGGTCCAGGCCGGGCTGATCTGCCGACGGCGGATCCCTGGCGGGCCGGACCGGGCCCGGCCCTTCGGGTGTCGGGCCGGTCGACGCTGCTCACCGCCCTGGCCACCGGGGCGGCGAGCGTGGTGCTGGTCGCCCCGCTGGCGGGACTCGTGGTTGCCGTGCTGACCGCCGCCGCGCTGCGGATCCCCCGCGCCCGGCTGCTGCTGCGCGTCGCCCCCGCCGCGTGCCTGGCTCTCAGCGCGCTCTACGTCCTCCAGGTGCAGGCCCGGCACGACCTGCCAGCCAACGGCTCCTGGGTGGCCGCGTTCGACCGAGTCGCCATGATCTCCTGGCTCACGGTCCTCCTCCTGGCCGCCGACATGATCGTCTCGCTGGTCCGCGCCCGCGCCGCTGCCCGGATCGCCTCGGGCACCACCCCCGGGACCCCCACCGCTCCCGCCGCACAGGGCTCCCCGTCCGAACTGTGACCGACGGTCACTAGCCCGGAGGTCGGTCGGCGGGGTGGGAGCTGAGGACACGGCGATCGGTTCGGGGGTCTCCCAGGTCAGCTACTTCGGCGGCTGGTCGGCGTGTACGCGGTGCGGCCCGGCCACGCCCGACAATAGTTACCGGGAGTCGGTCCAGCCGTCGAGCAGCGCGGCGATCCGGGGAACCGGTCGGGTCAGCCGTGGCTCTCCGGGGCGAACGGAGATCCGATCCAGAATCCGGCGAACGTGGACGCGTTCTGCGAGCGCCGGGGCAGTCCCTGCGATCTCGCTCATGTCTTCGTCTCCCGTAACAACTGGCAGAACATCGTTCAGCCGTCCTGGTCCCAGGCGAACTTCGCCGGATGGCCGGGCCGCCTCGTCATCTCGGTGCCTTCCTTCCCCGAGAGCTCGGGGAGCACACTCACCGCCTGCGCATCGGGTGCCTACGACTCGCAGTGGCGCACGTTCGGCCAGACACTGAACTCCACCGGACGGCAGAACTCGATTATCCGTATCGCGTGGGAGGCGAACGGAAACTGGTACCAGTGGCCGGGTAGCAACCCGTCCGCCTATGTGGGCTGTTGGCGGCGGATCGCCGACGCCATCAACTCCACGGCCGAGCCTGACCCGCCGCTCGACTGGACCATCAACGCGCACTACTCGCAGAACCCCGCGAGCCATAACCCGCTCGACCTGTACCCTGGCGACGCCTGGGTGGACATCGGGGGCATCACCTGGCTGTACAACTTCGCCCGCGCCCACAACAAGTTGTTCGGTGTCGGTGAATGGGGGGTCGTGAGCGGACGTAACGAGAACGGTGCCGGGGACAACCCGAACTTCATCCAGTTCATGCGCGACTGGATGGATGCGCGTGTTGGACAGGGAATGTTCTACGAGAACTACTACAGCACCTGTGAGCCGCCGAATGTCGGGTCCAACCTGTACCGGCCGACCGGGCCGTCCTGTCTGTTCATCAACAACGCCTCCGCCCAGCGCCACACCGATCTGTGGAGCAGCCCCTAGAACTGACCGGTGACGGGGCGGAGCCTCCCGGCCGACCGGCCGGACGACGGTCCGCACCCAGTGGCGCGGACACGCCTCCCGGCAACCTTTCGCGCCGGGAGGCGTG
>NZ_JALKFY010000100.1:0-278 GCF_023242985.1 Frankia sp. Mgl5
GGCCAGTGTTGTATCTGCGCAAGGATGAGAAGTCTGCGTGGGCCCCGGCAACAGAATGGGTTGAACTCTCTTCCACAAAAGCTGCGGTCCCGTTTTTTCCAGGCGGAGATCTGGTGATTGCATCTGTCGCTCCCTCGTTTTTTGACGTGCAGGAAGCTTCACCTGCCTA
Source organism: Frankia sp. Mgl5 (assembly GCF_023242985.1). Lineage (NCBI taxonomy): Bacteria > Bacillati > Actinomycetota > Actinomycetes > Frankiales > Frankiaceae > Frankia > Frankia sp. Mgl5. Next base: position 170 of record NZ_JALKFY010000100.1, read on the forward strand.
TTCCTGGGTGAAGGAGCCGATTGCCGCTTTGGCGGGAGTCGGCGTGATCAAAGGAATCTCACCGACGCAGTTCGGGCTGGATCGCACGATAACGCGTACGGAGTTTGTG
>NZ_JALKFY010000101.1:0-278 GCF_023242985.1 Frankia sp. Mgl5
CTACCCGATTGATATGATCCAATATTTCGTCCGTTGTCGCAGTTGCCGGATTAATCGGGTATTTGCTCATGGCACGCTTAGCCATCTCTTGCCCCATCCGAAAACCCATCTTAATCAAGGCAGCTTCACCGGCTTCTCCCAAGGAAAGCAGGCTCTCGATCGCGATATCGGCGAGCAGCTGGTAGTCGCGGGGCGGGAACTGCAGACTGACGACCTGGTCAGAGAGCGAGTAGAGGCGACTGGGGCGCCCTCCCTTTCCGCTTTTATCAGAAATAGAT
>NZ_JALKFY010000102.1:0-277 GCF_023242985.1 Frankia sp. Mgl5
CGCCGGATTGGATGACGCCACCAAGACCGACCTGCTCTACCGGCTGTTCGTCAAAGAAGCACAACTGCACAAGGCCAGTCTGGAAGCGACTTCCTTGATCGTCCGCTTGAAGCCGGATACAGGGGAGCTTGTCGCCGGACAGACCACGAGAGTGACGCTGACTGCATACAACGGGGGGACGGTTGCACTCAGCAATCTTCAATTTGTGCTTCGGGTTCCCGCAGGCTGGCAGGCAAAAGCATTGGGACTTACCCGCTTTGCACAGCTGGAAAACAAT
>NZ_JALKFY010000103.1:0-276 GCF_023242985.1 Frankia sp. Mgl5
ACGATGTGTCATGTGTGAAGCGAATCGTCTGATCAAGCTGGTGTTTTCAGGGCTGTCGCCGCTGGTCATCGAGGATGGCTACGGCGGTCCTGTACGGCCCCACCAGAGCGGCTTCATGCGGCCCCAGCCCCGCAGGGGTTGTGGCCACATGAAGGACCCAGGACCAGGACAAATGCGCAACGAGGGGCGTCGCGTGGTGGTGAAGCTGCCCCGGTTTCGTTCACAGGTAGGGCTTTGAACAGTTACGCGGCTTGATGGTACTCGTAGTAGCGGTTT
>NZ_JALKFY010000104.1:0-276 GCF_023242985.1 Frankia sp. Mgl5
GTGTACAAGATGGTGGATACCTGCGCGGCCGAGTTTGAAGCGCAAACACCGTATTATTACTCCAGCTACGAACAGGAAGACGAGCGAATTGAAACCAATAAAAAACGGGTGATCGTTCTTGGCTCCGGTCCGATACGCATCGGCCAGGGGATCGAATTCGACTATGCGACCGTGCACGCGGTCTGGGCGTTGAAAGAAGCCGGCTACGAAGCGATTATCATCAACAACAACCCGGAGACCGTATCGACCGACTTTAACACCTCGGATCGGCTCTAC
>NZ_JALKFY010000105.1:0-276 GCF_023242985.1 Frankia sp. Mgl5
CCGTAATCGCCTATGTCCGCATGCCGGCTCCCGGACAGGAAGAGGAAAAAGCGGGGTGGCTTTCCTATTGCTCCGTACTGTCCGCCGAAAGCGACAGCCCGCGAATCGTAGCGGTGGAAGAAACCGATCACGCCACGGTCCTGTACACAAGCGGCACGACAGGAAAACCAAAAGGAGTGATTCATACCCATCGCTCCCTCTATTTCAACATGCTGAATACCATGTACCACCTTCGTGCGACTGATTCCGATGTGTTGCTGCACACGCTTCCGATGT
>NZ_JALKFY010000106.1:0-276 GCF_023242985.1 Frankia sp. Mgl5
GTCCTGTCCAAGGTAAAATACTTCACTCTGGCTGAATCGCTAGGGGCAGTGGAAAGCTTGATCAGCGTTCCCGCCCGTATGACCCATGCCTCCATACCGGCCAACCGTCGCGCTGAATTGGGGATTACAGATGGCCTGATCCGCATCTCTGTAGGGATCGAAGATGTGCAAGATCTGATCGAAGACCTGGAACAAGCGCTATCGTAATGTAGCACATCTGAGGGCAAGCCCCCGCCGGAGGAAGTGCTAGCTCGCGATGGGGGAGTTCACCTAGAG
>NZ_JALKFY010000107.1:0-276 GCF_023242985.1 Frankia sp. Mgl5
GGCGCGGGCGTCGTATGTCTCGCCGACTACATGACGGGCACGCATCGCCGCGATGGCAGCCTCGTCGAACTGCTCGTCGACGACACCCTCGAGTTCCGCCAGCCGATTCATGCGGTGTTCTATCGCAACACGACGCTGTCGTCGCGCATCGTCAGCTTTCTCGACTATGTGAGCGCGCAGTTGAAGGCAGGCGGCGACATCGATTGATGTCGATGCGGCGCGCACGGGGTCACGCCACGTAAAAAGGGCGACGGGTTCGCATGACATCGAACCCGT
>NZ_JALKFY010000108.1:0-276 GCF_023242985.1 Frankia sp. Mgl5
TCCCCGGTCAGCATCGATTCGTCCAATGAAGAAGAGCCTTCTGTTACGATTCCGTCAACCGCGATCTTCTCCCCCGGCCGGACGACCACCAAATCCCCTACCGCCACTTCGTCAACCGGAATCTCAACTTCCTCCCCCTGCCGGATAACATGCGCTGTTTTTGGCTGTAGGCCGATCAATTTCTTGATCGCCTCAGAGGAACGCCCTTTGGCCCGAACTTCCATCGCCATCCCGAGAACGACCAAGGCCGTTACCACTGTTGTCACATCATAATAC
>NZ_JALKFY010000109.1:0-276 GCF_023242985.1 Frankia sp. Mgl5
GTCAAGCGGGCTTCTATCGGGTACGCTCGGTCGTTTGCTCGGCTCGATTTTTGAGCGTTTTGTGCAGGTTTTCCGCGTGACGTACCCGGTTTGCGCGGCCTGATCGGCCTTCCGGGCAAAATCCGCCACGCTTGCGTGTTGCGTCCCAGCCGTCCCCCTCGTCGTCCGTCCACAGCCACAAGCCGCGTGACCGAACGGCTACGCGGCCTGCCCAGCGCGCCCGTGCGGTTTCTCCTCCAGTTCAGAACGACAATGGCACTCATCGTACACAAATAC
>NZ_JALKFY010000687.1:0-5400 GCF_023242985.1 Frankia sp. Mgl5
GGAACCCCACAGGCACCACTACTCACCGTGCTCGGCTCCGTCTACGCGACCAACGAACCCACCGAGAACTCCGACCGAATGTTCCTCTCCATGATCACAAACGCGTGCGCCGCCATCCGCGACCTCGGCACCCTGGACCTGCTCGGCAGCCACGCCCGGCGATCCTGGTGCTCAAGGTGTTCACAGAGTGCGGATGGGTGCCGGACGACGCGGGCGAGTTCGGCGAATGCGGCCACCGGACGCGAATAAGGGCCGGCGCCGAAGGACCGCTTCCGTCGCAGTAGCGACCGCGACTGAATTTTCTCGATCTTTCGAGTGCCAGAACTCGGCCACCGTATTGATGGGTCCCGATCATAAGGCGGCCCATCCGTATTCGTTGATTAGGACGCCCAGGACGGACCAGCGCCCGATCCGGTCCGTCGCGGCGGCGGCCAGGGGTGGTCGGACCAGGCCGGTGGGAGGCGGAGCCCGCGGTGCGGGCGTCGCCGGTTGCACCGGGCTGACCACGGTGGACTCACGGCGCCGCTCCGGCCGACGCGTCAGACCAAACGGCTCCACCCCCTGACGGCCGGCCGCCGGCCCCGAGGCAGGCCTCGCCCGCTCGCCTCCCGCTACACCAAACACGGCTACCACTTCCACGACGGAGCCGCCATCACCTTGATCATGATCTCGTTTTGACCGCACCACCCAGCAAGATCACCTGAGGGCAGCCTAAGTCATTGACGCTGACGTCGAAAGTTGGGAACATGTGCTCACTCGTCCGCCGGACAATGGCCAGCCAACTAAACACGGCCTTGTGAGAGCCACCTGCTCCCGGCAGGGCTGTTTTTCGTGGCTGATGGTGCCGCGTGCAGACAACTTCGATGACTCAGAGGTGGAAGGCATATGCAGAACACGGTGCCACGCGACCGAACAAGGTGGTCGCGTCGGAGGTCGGCGCGGGCGCTCTTAGCCCTGCCTCTGGCCTCGCTCCTGTTCGTCGCCGCGTGTAGCTCGGACGACGAGGATGCCACCACCCCGACCGAGACGGCCGCGGCCGCCAACGCGCTCGGGCCGGTCGACAAGGCCGCCGGCGAGCCCGTCAAAATCGGGATCGTCTCGGACGGCAAGTCTGCCGCCATCGACAACTCCGTCCAGTTCGCCGTCGCGGAGGCTACCGCCAAGTACCTGAACGAGCATCGCGGGGGCATCGGTGGCCGGCCCGTCGAGCTGGTGACGTGTGAGACGCAGGCGGACCCGGCCAGGGGTACCGACTGCGGGAACCAGATGATCGAGAAGGACGTCGTCGCGGTCGCGGTCGGCGAGTCGGCGGTGGCCGAGGGTGTGTGGAAGCCGCTGGCCGAAGCGGACATACCCGTGATGTTCTTCGGCGCGGGCAGCCCGTCGATTCTGTCCGACCCCAACAGCTTCACCATAGGCGATCCGACGTTCGCGACGTTGCAGCTGCCGATCAGCCTCGCGAAGGACAAGGGCCTCAAGAAGGTGACCGAGGTCGTCATCGACGTGCCGGCCGCCCTCCACAACGCGCAGGACCTCGCGCCGCCGCTGATGAAGAAGGCGGGGCTCGAATACGAGCTCATCCGGATCGCTCCGGGTACGGCCGACATGACGCCGCAGCTGCAGAGCGTCGCGGGTGACAAGTCCAGCGTCGTGTTCATCATCGGCAACGACTCGTTCTGCATCAGCGCGATCAACGGCCTGCGGGCGGTCGGGTTCGAGGGCACGACCAGCGCCATCTCGCAGTGCATCACCGACGCCACCCGTAAGGCCGTGCCCGGGGACGACCTGGACGGGATGGTCATCGGCGCCTCCGTTCCGGTCGGCGGGGACGACCCGTCGAGCGTTCTCTACAACGCCGTGATCGACACCTACGGGAAGGACATCGACACCGGCTCGTCCGCGGGTCGGGGCATGTTCGTCACGTTCGGCGGTCTCGCGGCGTCACTCGAGGACATCAAGGGTGAGATCACGCCGGCGACCGTCACCGCCGCTATCAAGGCGGCACCCGAGAAGGAGCTTCCGGGCGCCTCCGGGCTGAAGTTCCGCTGCAACGGCAAGGCCTACCCGGACCAGCCGGCGGCCTGCGTGCGCGGTGGGTTGTCCACGACTCTCGACAGCGATGGTCAGCCTACGGAGTACAAGGTTCTCGGCACCTCTCCGATCCCGGACTGACGGCCGCGTAACCACTCATCGACGTATTTCTCGATAGCCGGTTCGGCCCCCCACTCGGCGTCTGCCCGAGTGGGGGGCCGAACCGGCCCGCGTTTTGCAGGACTGAACTGAAAGATGCCAGGAGATCGTGATGGAACATATAGGTTCGCTACTTCTGGGCCTGGGAAACGGAGGGGTGTTCGCGGCGCTGGGACTGGCGCTCGTGATCACCTACCGGAGCTCGGGAGTCATCAACTTCGCGACCGGGGCGGTAGCGCTCTACGTCGCCTACTCCTACGGCTCCTTACGCGACGGCGAGCTGCTGGTCCTGTTACCTGGACTGCCCGCCACGGTTGACGTTGGCGGAGAGTGGGGGCTGGCACCGGCGGCAGCGCTCTCCCTGACGTTCGGGGCACTACTCGGCGCACTGCTGTACCTGGTGGTGTTCAGGCCTCTGCGCGAGGCGCCTCCACTGGCCCGGGCAGTGGCGTCGCTAGGTGTTCTGGTGGTCATCCAGTCGGTGATGGCGATCCGGCTCGGTACGGCGCCCGTCAGCGTCAAGGCGATCTTCCCGGAGGAACGGTGGGAGTTCGGCGGCGCGAAGGTGCTGTCCGACCGCCTCTATCTCGTCGTCGCCGTGGTGGTCCTGACGCTGGCGCTGACCGCGGTGTACCGCTTCACCCGATTCGGGCTGCTGACGAGGGCGGTGGCGGAATCCCAGACCGGCGCCTACGTCAGCGGTGTCTCCCCGGACCGAATCGCTTTGTTCAACTGGATGATCAGCGGCGTGACCGCCGGTGCGGCCGGCATTCTCATCGCACCGTTGACCCCGCTCTCCCCGACCACCTACACGCTGTTCGTCGTGCCGGCCCTCGCCGCCGCCGTGGTCGGTGGCTTCACCAACCTCGTGCCGACCGTGGCCGCCGGCATCGCCATCGGCATGGTCCAGTCCGAAGCGCTCTCGCTGGCCGCCGACAAGGTGTGGTGGCTGCCGAGGACAGGCGCGTCGGAGCTCGTCCCGCTGGTGGTGATCCTGCTGGCGCTGCTGGCCACTGGGCGGGGCCTGACAGTCCGGGGCGGTCTGGTTCGGCAACCGCTGGGTCGGGCACCCCGGCCGCGCTCCCTGACACTGCCCACGGTCTTCGGTACCGCCGTGGGTGTGATCGCCCTGCTGGCCACCACCGGAACCTGGCGAAGCGCGGTCATCGGCACCTTCATCGCCGCGATCATCGGCCTGTCTCTCGTCGTCGTGACCGGCTACGCCGGCCAGGTGTCGCTGGCCCAGCTCGCGCTGGCCGGCAGCGCCGCGTTCACGCTGAGCGGCCTGACCCAGAGCTGGCACGTCCCGTTCCCGTTCGCGCCCCTGCTGGCCGCGCTCGCGGCCACCGTGCTGGGCGTGGTGATCGGGCTGCCCGCCCTGCGATTGCGGGGACTGACCCTGGGCATCGTCACCCTCGCCCTGGCCTACGCCATTGAGGCCGTCTGGTTCCGCAACACCCAGATCGTCAGCAGCGAGGGCGCCGAGGTGACCCAGCCCAAGCTGTTCGGCCTCGACCTCAGCATCGGCACCGGCCACGCCTTCCCCCGCATTCCCTTCGGCCTCCTGTGCCTGGCGGTCCTGGTGGCCGTGGCCTGGGGCGTCGCCCGGCTGCGGACCAGCGCACTGGGTTCGGCCATGCTCGCGGTCCGCGCCAACGAGCACTCCGCCGCCGGCATCGGGATCAACGTCGTGGCGATCAAGGTCGCCAGCTTCGCGATCGCGTCGTTCATCGCCGGCCTGGGTGGCAGCCTCCTGGCCTACCGGCGTGGTGTCGTCACCTTCGACTCGTTCACCGCGATCGGCGGGCTCGCCCTGCTGTCGACCGCGTACCTGGCCGGCGTCACCTCGGTCTACGGCGGCATCCTCGCCGGCATCATGGCGGCGTCCGGCATCACCTTCGTGGCCATGGACCGCTGGGTCCACCTGGGCGACTGGTTCCCGGTCATCACCGGCATCGGGCTCCTCGTCGCCCTCATCGGTCACCCGGAAGGCCTCGCCACCGGCGGCCACGAGCTCGCCGACCGACTGGACCGACTACGCCACCGCAAGCGCACACCGACCTCCCCGGAGCAGGCCAAGAGGCTGACACCCCAGCAGCCCACAGCCGCCGAGGCCGACCTCACGACGAAGACCAGCGTCCCCGCACCGGCAAGCACCGACCAGACGGAACCGGTGAGTACCGCCAAAGCAGAACCGACCGTGCCGACGCAGCCGGCAGGCGCCGACCAGGCGGCGGAACCAATCGAACCGGCAAGTACCGACCAGGCGGAACCAACCGAACCGGCGCAGCCGGCGGCCACGGTGCTCGACATCAGCGGACTCACTGTTCGTTACGGTGGCGTGACAGCTGTCTCCGAGGTCTCGCTGCGCGTCCACGCCGGCCAGATCGTCGGCCTCATCGGGCCGAACGGCGCGGGCAAGACAAGCGTGATCGACGCGACGACCGGATTCGCCCAGGCCTCGGGCACCATCCAGCTCGGCGGAGAGCCCATCGAGGGCCTGCCCACACACGCGCGGGTGCGGCGTGGCCTCGCCCGCACATTCCAGTCCCTGGAGCTCTACGACGACCTCACCGTCGAGGAGAACGTCAGCGCGGCGCTGTTCGGCGCGCGCGGGGACGAACGTCACCGCGCCCTGGCGGCCGCGCTCGACCTGGTCGGCATCGCCGACCGGGCCGACCGGCACGCCGACGAACTGAGCCAGGGCGAACGGCAGCTGGTCTCGATCGCGCGGGCCTGCGCCACCAGCCCGCGGGCCCTGCTCCTCGACGAACCCGCCGCCGGACTCGACACCACCGAGACCGCCTGGCTCGGTGAGCGCATCCGCTCGATCAGCCACACCGGGGTCGGCGTGATCCTCGTCGATCACGACGTCTCCCTCGTGCTGTCCGTGTGCGACTACATCTACGTCCTCGACTTCGGCAAGGTCATCGCCGAGGGGGATCCCGCGACGATCCGCGCGGACCGCGCCGTCGCCGACGCCTACCTCGGCTCCGTCCACGACGCCTCGGCAGAGGTCGAGGCGGAGATAGAGGAGATAGAGGAGATAGAGACGGAAGCCGCAGCACCGCCGGAGACCGCCTCCCCGTCAGCTGCGGAGACCCCCTCGCCGTCAGCCGCGGAGACCACCCCGACCCCGGCACCGGCCGCGGAGACCACTCCACCGCCAGCGGCGGAGACCACCCCGGCACCGGCACCGGCACCGGCACC
>NZ_JALKFY010000687.1:5500-17485 GCF_023242985.1 Frankia sp. Mgl5
ACTCCACCGCCAGCGGCGGAGACCACCCCGGCACCGGCACCGGCACCGGCACCGGAGACCACTCCACCGGCGGCGGCAAAGACCACCCCGACCCCAGCGCCAGCCGCGGAGACCACTCCACCGCCAGCCACGGAAACCACCCCGGCACCGGCACCAGCCACGGAGACCACTCCACCGGCGGCGGCGGAGACCACCCCGGCCCCGGCGCCAGCCGCGGAGACCACCTCACCGCCAGCCACGGAAACCACCCCAACCCCAGTGCCAGAGACCACCCCACCGCCAGCGGCGGAAACCACTCCACCGCTGACGGCGCCCTCGGCAGCGACCACATCCTCGGCGGTGACCCGATGACCATCCGCCTGGAGTGCGCCGGCCTCACCGGCGGCAGAGGTAGCACCACCGCATTCCGGAACGTCGATCTCGCGGTCGAGGCCGGGTCGGTGCTGGCCCTGCTCGGTCCGAACGGCGCCGGCAAGACCACGCTGCTGCTGACCCTGTCCGGGCTGCTGCCGGCTCAGGGGGGAACCGTCAGCGTCGACGGCGCGCGGCTGCGCAGCGGCCGACCCACCGCGGCGAACGCGGCCGGCGTGGTGCTCGTCCCCGACAACCGCTGCCTGTTCACCACCCTTTCCGTCGAAGAGAACATCCGGGTGGCGGCCAAGCGCAACAGCCCCAAGCCGAAAGAGCTTCTCGAGTCCTTCCCAGCTCTCGAGAAGCGGTGGACCCTGCCGGCAGGGGCGCTCTCCGGCGGCGAGCAGCAGATGCTGGTCATGGCTCGAGCCCTGATCCAGCAGCCCCGGGTGCTGCTGATCGACGAGCTCAGCATGGGCCTGGCACCCCTGATCGTCGAGGGTCTGTTCGCCACCGTCAGTCGCATCGCCACCGACCACAAGTGCGCGGTGATCCTGGTCGAACAGCACGTCAACCTCGCCCTCGAGGTAGCCGACGCCGCGGCCGTCCTCAACCGCGGCAACATCGTCCTGCGCGGGCCGGCGAAGGATCTGGCCGCCGCCCCCGAGCTCCTGGAGAACGCCTACCTCGGCATTCACGATGCGGAAGTCGATCAGAGCCCTGCCGTTGCTACCAGCTGACGGGCTCTGAGCTGTCAGGTCGGACGGGTCCTCCGGGTGCCGAAAGTCGGCCCGGGCGCCCCTGCACTACCTCCTCGGCCTGAAGATCGACCCTCGCACCATGCACATCCCCCTCCCGGTTCAGCCGTCCCCGGCTGATCGACCGTTCCCGCCATGCCGCCGCGCCGGCCGGCCGGTCATTCCGCCTCCAGGTCGGTCGCGCTGAGCGGCCGGCCGGGCAACAGGTCTCCCGAATGGGCGCGCAGGCCGTCGAGGATGACCGCCTGCGCGCGTTCAAGGGCGACGTCCGCCGTGTCGTCGGGTGTCCTCCGGACACCGCGCAGCAGCAACGAGAAGAGATGGATGAGGTCGCCGGTGCCCACATCGGCACGCAGCGACCCCTCGTTCTGTGCCCTGCGGACGAGGCCGTCGATCACCACGACGAGCTCGCGACGGATCCGCCGGATCTCAGGGTCGGCCTGGATCGCCGCCACGATCGCCGGCGAGAAGAGAGTGGGCAGGCGCAGCACGAGCCGGGTCTCGTCGGACGCGCTCATGCTCCGTACCAGCGCGTCCCACGCCTGTTCCTCCTCCGCCGCGGCCTGGCGTGCCCTGACCAGCGTGGCGGCCAGGTTGTCCCGCACGACCGCCATGATCAGCGCATCCCGGTCCGGGAAGTGCCGGTAGAGCGTGCCGACGCCGACACCGGCACGGCGGGCGATCTCCTCCATGGGCACGTACGGGCCGTCCTCGACGAACGCGAGTGCGGCTGTTGCCAGGATCTTGCGGCGGTTACGGCGCGCATCAGCACGTAGCCGCTCCGGTGATCCCGCTGTCACGCCTCAGGACCTCCCTGCCCGGCAACCCCGCCGCCGAGTGATGACGGCCACCAAACGGAAGGATACCCTCCGCTTGTGCACGGCGTAGGCGGAAGAGAGTCTTCCGGTAGACCGACCATGGTCGACAGCGGCGGTTGGCCCTCGGCCTGGCCGAGGGCCAAGGGCTGGACAAGCCCTCGACTCCCAGAGACGGCTACGACGGCACTGGCAGCTCGTCGTGAGAGCCGAGCTCGGTGACGCCCTCGGTGGTGACGAGGACGACCCGGTCCGCGCCACGGATCGTCGACATCCGGTGGGCGACGATGAGCACGGCCCGGCCGGCCGTCGCCGCGGCCACCGCGGCCTCCACGAGCTTCTCCGTTCCGGGGTCCAGCCCGGAAGTGGCCTCGTCGAGCACGACGACGTCCGCGTCGAGCAGGCACACGCGGGCGAGCGCGACGAGCTGCCGCTCGCCCGCCGACAGCAGCGCCCCGCCCTCGCCGACCTGGGTGGCGAGGCCGTCGGGCAGGCTGTCGAGCCAGCCGCCGGCGCCGACCGACGCCAGCGCACCGGCCAGCTCCTCGTGGGTGGCGCCGGGCCGCACCGCCAGCAGGTTGTGCGCCAGCGTGCCGTTGGTCAGCTGACCGTCCTGGGCGACCATCACGACCCGCGACCGCAGCGCCCGCCGGGTCACGTCCCGCAGGTCCACGCCGGCGTAGCCGACCCGGCCGGCGGTGGGGTCGAACAGCCGTGCCATCAGCTTGGCGAGCGTTGACTTGCCGGCGCCGGTCGGCCCGACCAGTGCCACCCGCTCGCCGGGCCTGATCGTCAGGCGCACCCCGCGCAGGACCTCAGGCTGACCGTCGGCATACCGGAAACCGACGTCCTCGGCGTGGAGCGGACCGACGTCCGGCAGCTCCCGGGTGCCCTCCAGGAGGTCCACCGGCTCGTCGAGCAGGCCGTAGATCTTACGCAGCGCCGCGGCCGCCGATTCGAGCACCGTGACCAGGAAGCTCAGCGACTGCACCGGCTCGAAGGCGAGCAGCAGGTAGAGCACGAAGGCGCTGAGGGTGCCCACGGTCACCGCGTCCCGTGCGGCGAGGGCGCCTCCGGCGGCCAGTACCGCCGCTATGCTCCCGACGGTCGCGAACTCCATGGCGGTGAGGTAGACCGACTGGATCCGCACCGCCGTGACGTTGGCGTCGAGCTGCCGGCCGCTGCGCCCCAGCAACGCCGCGGTCGTCGCGGGCTCCTGGCGGAACGCCCGGACCACCCGAAGCCCGGCGAGCCGCTCGGTCAGCTCGGTCACGGTGTCCGCGACGCGGTCACGCACCCGGGCGAACGCGGCGCGGGAGGCGCGGCGGAACCACACCGTCGCCGCGACCAGCGCCGCCGCCGGCAGCAGGCAGACCAGCGCGAGCTGCCACGACAGCGCGACCAGCACGGTGACCAGGAAGGCGAGGGTGAGCACAGCCTGCGCGAACGGCACGACTCCGAGCTGGACGGCGTCCTGCAGCGCGTCGACGTCCGCGGTCATCCGGGACACCAGGGTCCCCGCCGGGGTGCGGTCGAAGTAGCGCACCGACATTGACATGACGTGGTCGACGGTGCGGCTGCGCAGCTCGCGCACGAACCACTCGCCGATCCGCCCCACCAGCTCGACCTGCAGCCGGGCGAGCACCAGGCCAGCCACGGCCAGGCCCAGGTAGAGCATGCCGGCGCGAGTGATCACGCCGGTGTCGGGCCGGTCCCCGACCAGACCTTCGTCGATGGCGTAACGCAGGATCCAGGGCCCGGCCAACGCCGTCGCCGTGGTCGTGACAAGCAGCAGCGCCGCCAGCGCGACCGCCGGCCAGCGCGGCCGCAGCAGCGTCAGCGTCCGTGCCAGCAGGCTGCCGCGGCCCGGCGGCGACGGCCTGCCTGCCGGCGGGCCGCCGGCAGGGGTGGTCCCGGTCCGGGTCGCGCCGGACGGAGTCACACCGGTCGGGGACGTCATGACATCGTCAGGGCGCCACGGCCCGCCGGCGCCCCAGGGCCAGGGCCGGGACCAGGGCCGGGGTCGGCGTCGGCGTCGGCGTCGGCGTCGGCGTCGGCGTCGGCGTCGGCGTCGGGATCGTCCAGGTCGCCGGAGTGGGCGACCAGCACCCGCCGATAGCGTGGCGAGCTCTCGAGCAGGTCCTCATGGGTGCCGGTGGCAGCGACCCGGCCGCCCTCGAGCAGCACGACCCGGTCGGCGAGGCCGATGACGGCGGGCCGGTGCGCGACAAGGATCGTCGTCCGTCCCCGGACCACGGTCGCCAGCGAGGCGACGATCTCGGCCTCCTTCGTCGGGTCCACCGCGCTGGTCGGCGAGTCCAGCAGCAGCACCGGTGGGTCCGCGACCAGGGTGCGGGCCAGCGCCAGCCGCTGTCGCTGGCCGCCGGACAGGCCGAGGCCACGCTCGCCGACCAGCGCGTCGTAGCCGCCCGGCCGGCCCGCCACCACGTCCTGCGCCCCGGCGAGCCGGACCGCCGACCGGAGCTGTTCGTCATCGGCCTCCGGCGCGCCGAACCGGAGATTGTCGCGGACCGTCCCGCTGAACAGGAACGCGTCCTCGAACCCGACGCCCAGCTGGGCGCGCAGGTCGGCGAGCGACCAGTCCCGGACGTCGCGGCCGCCGACACAGACCCGGCCGGCGCCGACGTCGTAGAAGCGGGGCACCAGAGCGCCGAGGGTGGACTTGCCGCTGCCGGTCGCACCGACCACGGCGACGCACTCGCCGGCCGGCACCACCAGGTCAAGCTCCCGGAGCACCTGACGACCCGGCGCGTAGCCGAACGTCACCCCCTCGAACCGCACCTCGAGCCCGCCGCCGGGCCCGGCGGTCGCCGAGACAGTCGCCGTTGCCGGGGCGGTCCTCCGGGCCGTGCCCGTCGTGCCCGTCGTGGCGGTTCGGGCCGCGGTTCCGGCTGTGCTTCCGGAGGCGCCGGCCGTGGTGCCGGCTGTGCCTCCGGCCGTGGTCTCGGCTCCGGGGTCGGCCGTGCTTCCGGCCCTGGTTCCGGCCGCGGCCGGCGCCGCGGCCGGTTCCTGCTCCTCGTCGAGGATCGCGGCGACCAGCCCGGCCGACACCACCGCGCGCTTCAGCTGGGACGCGGTCATGCCGGCGATCCGCAGCGGGCCGACGATCAACAGTCCGAAGTAGCTGAACTGGACCAGCTCGCCGACCGTCAAAGCCCCGTCGGCGACCCGCAGCCCGCCGATCCACAGCACACCGACCAGGCCGAACGCCGGAAGCAGTTCGGCCAGCGGCAGATAGGTCGCGCGAACCGAGTTCAGCCGCAGCGCCGCCCGCTGCACCTGACCGGCCTGGTCGCGGACGCGGCGCCGCTCGTCGTCCTCGGTACCGAGGCCCTTGGTGGTGCGCACCCCGGCGATCGACTCCTCCACGGTGCTGGCCAGCACGCCGAGCTCGGACTGCAGGTCCAACGCCCGTGGCCCCAGCCGCCGGGTCAACCGGACGGCGACCGCGAACACCGCCACGGCCGGTGCCATCGCGACCACCGTCAGCACCGGGTCGATCCGGGCCAGCAGGATCGCCGTCCCGACCAGCATCACCAGGTTGGAGACCATGATCGGGATGTTGATCACGGGCTGCTGGGCCTGTTGCAGGTCGGTCGTGGCCCGGGCGACCAGGACGCCGCTGGGGTGCCGGTCGTGGAACGCCGCCGGCAGCCGCACCACCCGCGCCAGCAGCCGGTCCCGCAGGTCCGCCTCCACCACGTAGGCGAGACACTGCCCGTAGTAACGACGCAGCCCGGCGAACCCGGCGCCGACCACCGCCAGCCCGGCGAAGAGCGCGACCCCGAGCCACAGCTGGCCGGAGTCGTCGCCGAGCACCCCGGCGTCGACCGTGTGCGCGACGAGCAGCGGCGCGGCGAGCTTCGTCGCCGTCCAGAGCAGGCCGGCGCCGATCCCGGCGGCCATCAGCCGCCGGTGGCGCCCCACCGCCGCCGTCACCAGTGCCAGTCCCGGTCCGCCCCTCACCGGGAGTGCCGCGGTGGGGCCGGCCGCCGCGGCCGGCAGGCGGGAGACGGAGGGCGGGACGGGTACCGGGACGAGTCCGGGCCCGGGGGAAGGACCGGCCAGCCGCCGTACCGTCTCCGCTCGGCTGGCGCGTGCCGCGTCACGCCGGGACGGTGACCGGCGTGCCCCGCCCGGCGTCACGGGCCGCCACTCCGGCCCGCAGCGCCGGTACCAGCCCTCCTCCCCACAGTCGGACGTCGTCGAGCGGATCGAAGCCACGGATCAGGAACCGGTCGATGCCGAGGTCGTAGTACTTCAACAGTGCCTCGGCCACCTGCTCGGGCGTACCGACGTGCCCGGACGAGTTCCCGCCCGGACCGGTCAGCGCGGTGATGGCGAACCACAGCCGCTCGTCGTGAACCTCAGCCCGGGAGGCCGCGTCCTGCATGCGGTCGGAGGCGATGCTCTTCTGCTCGCCGAAGTACTTCGCGGCGAGCAGGCCGTTGCCGGCACCGATCCGCCGGGCGGTCTCCGCCCGGATCGCCTCGGCGCGCTCCCACGCCGCCTCCTCGGTGTCGGCGACGATCGGTCGGGTCGACAGGCTGAACCGCAGCGTCCGGCCGTGCTTGGCGGCCTCCGCCCGCAGCAGGGCGATCCGCTCGGCGGTCTGCTCGAGCGGCTCACCGAACAGCATGTAGACGTCGGCGTGCGCGGAGCCGGCGGCGACCGCGCCCGCCGACTGGCCGCCGAAGAACAGCGGGACGCCGCCGGGGCTCGTCGGCCGGACCGAGCTGAAGGCGCCTTCGAACCGGTAGAACGGCCCCTCGTGGTCGAACGGCACCTCCGAGGTCAGGGCGCGCCGCAGCACGCTCATGAACTCGGCGGTCCGCTCATAGCGGGTGTCGTGGTCGGCGAAGTCGCCGTCGCGGCGCTGGTCGGTGTCACTGCCACCGGTGATGTGGTGGATCGCGACCCGGCCGCGGCCACCGGTCAGCGCGTCCAGCGTGGCGAGCTTGCGGGCGACCAGGGTGGGCGCCACGAAGCCGGGCCGGTGCGCGATCAGCACGCCGAGCCGTTGCGTCGCGTACAGCACGTGCGAGGCGATCGCCCAGCCGTCCGGACCGGTGGCGCCGTAGCCGATCAGGACGCGGTCGAATCCGGCCTCGTCATGCGCCTGGGCGAAGCGGGTCAGGTAGTCGGTGTCGACCACCGGCCCGTCGAAGGTCCCCCGGGTCTCGGACATGTCCTTGGTGCCGACCATGCCGATGATCTCGATGGTCATCGCGCGGCACCGCCCACAGCCGCGTCGGCGGCCTGCGGCGAGCGGTCGCCGGCGCGGGGTGCCGCGGCCAGCGCCGCCTGCACCGGTGTGATCTCGTCGCGCCGGGCCGCCTCGCCGCGGTCGCGCCGGGCTATCTCCTCGCGCACCAGCGGGATCAGGTGCCGGCCGTAGTCGATCGCGTCGTCATAGGGGTCGTAGCCCCGGATCAACAACGTCGTGACGCCGATGTCGACGTAGTCGAGCAACGCCGCCGCCACCGTCTCCGGTGTGCCGACCAGCGCCGTGGAGTTCCCGCCGCCGCCGATCGCCGCCGCGAGCGGCGTCCACAGCGCACGGTCGTGCAGCTCGCCCTTGGCCGCGGCGGCCAGCAACCGCTGCGAGCCGACGTTCTGCGGCGCGTCGCGGTTGCCGCTGAAGCCGCGGAACTCCTTGAAGTACTCGGCGGCCTTGCTGACGTTCTCCCTGGTCGAGGCCAGGATCCGGTGCGCCCGCTCCCAGGCCAGCTCCTCGGTGGCGCCGAGGATCGGACGGAACGACACGCTGATGCGCGGCGGGGTGGTCCGGCCGGCCGCGGCCGCGGCGGCGTTGACGGAGGCGATCTGCTGGGCGGTCTCGGCCAGCGGCTCGCCCCACAGCGCGAAGACGTCGGCGTGCTTGCCGCCCACCCGGTAGGCCGCCGCGGACGACCCGCCGAAGTAGATCGGCAGGTGCGGCTTCTGCACCGGCGGCACCGCGGAGAGGTGGTCCTCAAGCTGGTAGTACCGGCCGTGGTGGGAGAAGGGCTCGGTGGCGGTCCACGTCCTGCGGACCACCTCCAGGTACTCGTCCGTGCGGTCGTACCGCTCGTCCTTGTCGAGATAGTCGCCGTCACGCCGCTGCTCGGCGTCGCTGCCGCCGGTGATGATGTGAATCGCCACCCGGCCGGCCGAGAAGTTGTCGAGGGAGGCGAAGTAGCGCGCGGCGACGGTGGGGAACACCACTCCGGGCCGGTGCGCGACCAGGTATCCGAGGCGCTCGGTGTGCGCCGCCGCGTAGGCCGCGACCTGGAGGTTGTCGACCGATCCGCTGCTGTACCCGATGAGCACGCGGTCGAATCCGGCGTCCTCGTGGGCGACGGCGAACCGCCGGGTGAAGTCGCGGTCCACGAGGGGACCGCCGGTGAACCCGCTCGCCTCGGAACCGGGGCGGGTGGCTATCAGGCCAATGAACTCGACCGGCATGGTGGTACCTCTTTCCCGGGCACGGAACCTGTCGGCAGCGCTCGGACGAAGGGGGGACAGGGGGAGAGCATGCGGGCGGGGCGCCGGCTGTCCAGCGCCTGTAAGTCGATCGGGAAAGTGAACATTGCGGCACGAGGCGCCCGGAGCGGATCCGACGCGTGCCGCCGGGCACTCGTGCGTGAGTGCCCGGGGTGGCCCACCGAGCGGCCGGCGTCACCCGCCGGCCGACGGCTCCGATGCGTCGGCTAGACCGCCGGCCGCCTGACGTGACAGAGCGCGCTCGCCGTCCGTCGCAGATCGACGTGGCGCCGCTGCGCCGCACGCAGGCCCGAGGTCATGTCCGCAGACTGACGGAATTGAGCGAGCGTGTCAACAGGGGATAAACCAGTGACTACGTCGCCACATAACGCCAGGGTGGCGCGCAGGCCCGCATGTTACCGTCGTACCCGTCATCCCATCAAGGCATGAGTCGTGTGTCTCATCCTGCATCCCCTGTTCCTCAGGAGGTGTGTCCCAGTGGGCCAGGCCGACGCGATGAACGCGTTCGACCGCGGCGCGGGCAGCCTGTGTCTCGACTTCGTCGCGACCCTGCGCGACACCTCCGACCAGTCGGTCGAGATGCTCTCGACGCCCGGCGACCTCGCCGCCTGGTTCGAGCTGACCGGTCTGCCTGTCGCCGCCGGCGGGCTCACCGTGCAGGACCTGCACTCCGCGCAGGCCCTCCGGGCCGCCGTCGACGCCGCGACCCGGGCGCTGATCGCCGGCCGGCAGCCGGGCGCGGACGACATCCGGCTCATCAACATCACCGGCCGTCACCCGACTCCGGTCTTCTTCCTGAGCGCGACAGGGCGAGCGAAGATCGCCTCCGCGGAACCGGACACCGCGGCCACCTTCTCCGTGATCGCACGCGACACGATCAATCTGCTGTCCGGCGCCGATCTCGGGCGTGTCCGTGCCTGCTCGGGGTGCGCCGCGCTGTTCTTCGACCGCTCACCGTCCGGCCAACGACGCTGGTGCTCGATGCGTCGCTGCGGCGAGAAGGCCGCCTCGGCCAACTATCGGCGCAGGCTGGCCGCCCGCGCCTGAACGCTCCCAGAGTCGGTGGAGGTCGCATGTCCGCAAAGCCGCCTGACCCGGCGCCCGACGGCTTCCACGGGAGGCTGCACCGGGTCACGCCCGTCGGCCTCTCCCCGCGCACCGCCCAGACCGAGGGCATGCGCAGGGTCGCGGCGCTCTCCGGCGCCACCGTCGGATCCGTCGATCTCTGGATGGGGCAGACGCACGTCGCCGCGGCCACCGCGTCGGCCAACCATCATCACGGCCGCTCCGAGACCGGCATCTACGTGGTGAAGGGCAACCCCGCTTTCGTGTTCCTGGACAACGACGAGGAGATTCGGATCGACACCAGCCCCGGCGACTACATCTACGTGCCGCCGTGGGTGCCGCACCGCGAGGAGAACCCCGACCCCGACGAGGAGGCCATCGTCGTGATCGCCCGCACCACGCAGGAGGCCATCGTGGTCAACCTCCCGAGTCTGCACCGGGTCGGACCTGCCGCGGCCGACCCGGCGTCGCCGACCCGCCGGGACTGGCACACCTACTGACAGTCGGTCACTGACAGGCGGTCAGCCGGCGGGCACCGGGTCCGGGGCGAGCGGACGGCTCGGCAGCTCGCGGCGCAGGACCGGGGCGATCTCGCTGAAGAAGAACTCGGGGATGTCGAGGTAGTCCCGCCGGGCCAGCCAGCCCTGGGTCACCTCCTCGGCGAAGCGGGGTCAGATCACCCGGAAGTTGTGGGTGCCATCCCTGTCGAGCTGCGCGACCAGGCCGTATTCCCACTCGAGATAGGCCTCCATCGCCGAGCGGCTGTTGTCAGTGCCTTCGTACGGACGCCGGTAGCGGTCGAGGGGTGTCTCGGCGTAACGCGCGGGCTCCGTCTCGACTGATCTCCCGCTGGCCAGCCACCCCGCCGTCCCATCCTCAAGGGCGTACGCCGGGACCGCGTGTGCCGAGTCCGCGGCGAGCCGGCCGAGGTCAGCTGTCGCGAACTGCGCGAGCAGGCCGTCGCCGGAGGTGAGGACGAGCCGGTCCGCGCGCGGCAGGTGCCGCAGCGCGACGGCCAGGCGGGAGCGGCTCGCGTGCCACGCGCCGGGTATGTGCCCGGCGGCGTAGGCACGGCTGGCTCCCACGTCGACGACCACCGTCACCTGGGAGGACTCGCTCAGCCATCGGGCCAGGTCGTCGGGCGCGACGGACGGCACGCCCGCCGGCGCCGGGGCCGGGGAGACCGGCCGGCCCCGCTCGGTGTGGTCCGCGGCGGCCGCGTCCGTCACCGCCCAGGTGTCCCAGCCCATCTGCGCCAGCCAGGATCCGGTCATCGCCGCGCGGACGCCGTCGTCGTCGGCCAGCACGATCCGGGCTCCGCGCACCGGCGCGTAGTGGTCGGTCTCCTGAACCAGCTGCCCGCCCGGCGCGTGACGGAAGCCCGGCAGATGCCCCGCCTCGTACTCGGCCGCTGAGCGCACGTCGAAGAGATAGACCGTCCGGCCGGGCGGGGGCGCTCCCACCAGGTCGGCGGTCGCGGCGAAGCGGACACCGGCCAGTTCGGCGGCGGCCCGGGCGCCGGCCCGGGCGACGTCACGGTGGGCGGCCTCGACCTGGACCGGCGCGGCCGCGGTGGCCGAGCGGTCCAGAACCTGGCCGGCGAGCACCCACCCGATCGTGCCGTTACGCAACGCCGCCACCGGATTCGGCAGCCCGGAGTTGATGAGCGACTGGGCGCCGATGATGCTGCGGGTGCGCCCGGCACAGTTGACCACCACCTGGGTCGCCGGGTCGGCGGCCAGCTCGCGGATCCGCAGGACCAGCTCCCCGCCGGGCACGCTGGTCGCCGTCGGGATGCTCATCGTGTGGAACTCGTCGGGGCGGCGGGCGTCGACGACCACCACGTCCTTCCCCGCGTCGAGCAGGGCCCGCAGCTCGGGAGCGGAGACCGACGGTGTGCCCCGGACCGAGGCGACCAGTTCCCCGAACGCCTTGCTCGGGGTGTTGACGTCGATGAACATCTCGCCGCCCGAGGCGGCCCACCCGTCCAGGCCGCCCAGCAGCCGGCGGACCTGGGTGTATCCGAGCTCGACCAGGATCTCGTGGGCCCGTTCCGCCGTCGCGACGGCGTCGCCGTAGACGGCCACGAGAGTGTCGCGCCGGGGGATGCGCCCCCAGGCATCCAACTCAAGGCGTGACAGCGGGATGTTCGCTGCCCACAGCGGGTGTCCCTGCGCGAACAACGCCTCCTCGCGCACGTCGACGAGCGCGATCTCCTGGCCCCGCCGCAGCAGGTCGCGCACGTGTTCCGGCGAGATCTCCAGGGGTGTCATCGTGGTCCTTCCGGGTTCTACGGTCGACTCATGACCAGGCTCCGGTCGCGCCTGGCAAGGGCGCGGCCGGAGCCTGGTCACGCGGGCGGGAACGTCAGGAGGAGCCGATCGTGACATCCCCGGCCCTCTATTCGACCCCACGGATTAAAGGTCAGTAATGCGGGGCGAAATCGGGAGGTGGTGCGCTCCATTCGCCAGGGTGTTCGGCGACGAAGG
>NZ_JALKFY010000687.1:17585-54325 GCF_023242985.1 Frankia sp. Mgl5
TGGCGCCGTCGATGTGACCGACAGATCCAGACCCGTCGCCGTTCGGAGCGATGTAACCGGCGCCGTTGAACTGGACGGTTCCCTGGCTGCCGCCGTAGTCGGGGTCCGCGGTGGCACCGAAGCCGCTCCCGTCGGGGACGTAGCCGCTTTCCGGCCCAGCGGTCCAGCCCCCAGGGTGTTGGGCGACGAAGGTGGCGCCGTCGATGTGACCGACAGATCCAGACCCGTCGCCGTTCGGAGCGATGTAACCGGCGCCGTTGAACTGGACGACCCCCAGGTCAGTGCCGTTCGTGCCGGCATCGCCGCCGTGGTCGGGGTCCGCGGTGGCACCGAAGCCGCTCCCCGCCGGAAGGTAGCCACCTTCGGCCCCGGCGGTCCAACCACCGGGGACACCGGTAACGAGGTCAGTCGAGTCGAGATGACCCGCGGCCCAGGAACCGTCGGACTGCTGGGTGACATAGTCAGCACCGTCGAACTGGACAACCCCCAGATCAGCGCCACCAGCGTCGAGTGGTGCGCCAGGCGGTACGTAGCCGTCACCGTCGCCGGATGGGCCGGCGATCGTGCCTGTGACGCCGGCCGGAGGCTCGAGCTGCTCCGCCGTGGTGGCGGGCTCGTCCGGCCCCCCGGTCGGATAGGGCGCGCCAGCGTCGTCCCCACCCTGGATGGGTGGCACATCGGCCTGGGCCGAACCATCCACGGGGTTGGCGTCGCCCGGCTGTTGATCGGAGGATTCGTGCCTGCCCGCCGAATCATCCCTGCCATCGGCCGAGGCCGCCGCGTGCTGGTCCAGCTTCTGGCTCCTGCCAGCAGGGACGTCCGGATGACTGCCGGAGTCTGGCCGCGGCGCCGGGACGCCCGCGTCCGCCGCATCCCGCGGGTTGGTCGGAACACCCGCGTCAGGGCCCGCCGGACTCGGCGACGGTGCGACGGGCGAGACGGGCGGGATTCCGCGGAAGCTGCCGATCTCGCTCGTCTGCTGGGGCCGCCATCCGGTTGCGGTGCTCGCCGGCGTACCGCCTCCTCCTACCTGCGGGCGGGTCTGGGGCCCGGCTTCCCGGACCGGCGATCGTTGCTGCTGCGCCCTGGAGGATCCGGCAGCGTCTCGCCCGGCGCCCCCGGCCTGGCCGGTAGGTGCCCTGCCGGACTGATTGCCGCGCTGATCGTCGGCAGCGGGCCTGTTCGAGGCGGGCGCCCGGCCAAGACCGGGGACCCGCCACCGAGGGCCGCCGACGCCGGACCGGGGCAACCCTCCTCTGCCGGAACCGCTTCCCCTGCCGCCCATCTTCCGCACTCCTTACCAACGAATAGATCCGGCCACTGGGCGAGATCCGAAATCGGTATGATTTCGAAGGTTTCCGCGGTCAGGTCCACGGCCCCCGGAAGCGCGCCCGCTCGACGAGGACCCGGGATTCCAGGCGTCTGCCCAGCAGGAGCACATCGGCCGGCTTGCCGATGGCAGTCAGGTCGATCTTCCGCACCGACGCCGCACCGGACTCGTTGTAACTGATACTCATCGACGCCGTGTTCGCCAGATAGTTGGTCATCGTCCGACGGTAGATTGGCGGCTCGGTGATCTGGTAGTACCAGATGAACTGAACCGATCGCCGAAGGAATCCGTCGCGCACGTCCAGGCCGTACTCGTACAGGACCGCTCCGTTGAGGTGCCGGCAGGCAGCAATCACCGCTGCCGCACCGACAAAGTAGAGGAAGATCGCGGTCCAGGACAATGTGTAGTATCGGAGGAACAACGACCCTCCGCTGTAGTCCAGAAGCGGGCCGACGGAGAATCCTGATCCCGTCACCCTCAGGTGTGGCGTGTGCACGACCTTTGCCTGGGTCGTCCCTATCAGTGCCACCACCGCGACGGCGAGCAGCGCCGCCGCCGTCCGGGCGAACTGCGAGCACAGCAGGATCGAGACGGCGAAGATCGCGTAGCTGAGCGCGACGCGGTGCGAGACGGCGAGATCGGTCAGGACCGGAGCGGAAACACGACTGTCCCGCTGACTGAAGGCGGCGAACAGGAGGCTCAGGAGCACCAGGGTCAGGGTGCCCGCGCCCAGCAGGACGGCGATCGCCCGCGGGACGAGGTTGCGGGCCTGCAGGCGCACGAGACCGACCTGGATGCCGCGGTCAACGACGCCTTGGGCATCGATCCGGGTGCGCAGCGGGGTCGGCCCGGCCCCGGGGGCCGAGCCTGCCGCCGGGGCCGCCCCGGCCGCCAGGAGGGCGTTCTCACAGTCACGCAGTCGAGCTGCGGTATCCCGGTAGTTGCCGGCTGCCAGGACCGCTCGGTAGGCGTCGATGGCGCCGGTCAGGTCGGCCGTGGCCTGCAGCGTGCGGCCCAGCTGGTAAGCCGCCTCGTAATGCCTCGGATCCCGCGCCAGAACGGTGCGGAACTGCGCGGTCGCCTCCCTCGTCCGACCAAGGTCGGCCAGGCAGATCGCACGGGCGTACTGGGCCGCGACGTTGTCGGGCTCGTCGGCCAGAAGCTGGTCGAGCAGCTCCAGTGCCTCACCGGGCTGCCCGCGCCGATGGACCTGGCTCGCGCGGTCGAACAGGGTTCTCCCCGCTGCCGGCGGACTCCCGTCCTCGGGCACCGTCCCGGCCGTTGTGGTTGCCGTTCGCTGGTTCATCACACCCTCCCCCGTATCGGCGCTCGACGGCCATGGTGGCCGCCGTTGGTTGTCGACTGGCTGTGAAGCGGTGGTCGACCTCGGTTCGAGCCTCACAACCGGTTTGCCACCGCATTGCAACCGGCAGTTGCCATCGTCCGGATGTGACGGCGACGCAGCCTCCGGGCCGCGCCGCGGCGCAATGGTGAGGACGTGGCGACCTGATGGCGGTGCGGACGCGGTGAGCACGTGATGCAGGACGCGTCAAGGGGGATGCGACTGGCCGGAGTGCTCGCCATACTCGGCGGATCAACAATGTTGATATACGGAGTTCTCTGCCTGGTGAGCATTGCAAGGGAAAGCGCCGCCGTGGATGTCGATCCCGGTGTCTACGAGGCTCGATCCGGAAGAAGCGTCGTCATCGCGGCCGGCGGCGTCCACCTTGTTCTCGTCGGGGGTCATCTCTACCGCTCGGCGTCTCACCGGAGCGGCTGAGCGGTCACGGCCAGGCGCTACTGGCCGCAGGATCGGGGTGCGCGAACTCCGCCACCAGGCGGCTGACGCCCATCCCCGCTTCGCCTTCGACGATGACCACGTCACCGCTGTCGCTGTCGAGGACCCGCTCGCAGGCTCGTTCGAGCCAGCGCAGGTCCGCCTCCCGCCCGGCCAGCGGGTTGCGATCCGCACCGATCGCGGCGGGCAGGGGCCGCGGCCGGACCGGGCTCGGCACCGGGCAGTCAGCACCGGCGAGGATGGCGGCGTACAGCGCCCGCAGCCGCGCGCCCGGATCCACGCCCAGCTCGTCGGTCAGGTGCCGGCGCGCCGAGTGGTACGCGGCCAGGGCCTCGGCCTGCCCGGCGGACTCGTACTGGGCGACCATCAGCTGGCCCCAGAAGCGCTCCCGCAGATGTTGCCCTGGAGGGTCTCCTCCGCGGTCGGGGGCGGCGTGGCCCCCCACAGCCCGTCGATCAGCCCTGGCACCGACACGACCCGGTTGTGTCGGGACAGCAGCAGGCCGAGCAGGGTGCGTTCACGGGGGCCGTGCAGCCGCAGGGGCCCGCCGTCCAGCCGCACCTCCAGCGGCCCGAGGGCACCGGACCACAGCCCGGAGGCAGCGGTTGGCATACCGTCCCCGGAGATGTGCGGGTGCCTCCTGCTTCTTCGGCCCGACCGCGTTCAGGACCGGGTCGTGGCAGTTGGTGACGAGGTTCGATATCGCCCCGGATTCTGCCGCAGATCACCCGGGCGCCGATGACATTCGGCAGTCGGGTCGCCGTGAAGTATGTCCTGGGCGTACGGGACGACGTCCTTCGCCGCTTCGGCTCCGGCCCATGCAGTCTGGCTGCATGGGGCAGAAGACGATCGACGGCAACGAGGCGGCCGCTTCGGTGGCCTACCGGGCGAGCGAGGTCATCGCCATCTACCCGATCACCCCTGCCTCGGGAATGGGCGAGCTCGCCGACGTGTGGGCGGCAGGGGGACGCCCGAACCTGTGGGGCGGGGTGCCCGAGGTGGTCCAACTACAGAGCGAGGGGGGCGCCGCCGGCGCCGTCCACGGCGCCCTGCAGGCGGGTGCGCTGTCCACCACCTTCACCGCGTCGCAGGGACTCCTGCTGATGCTGCCCAACATGTTCAAGATCGCCGGCGAGCTCACGCCGATGGTCCTCCATGTGGCCGCCCGGACCCTGGCCACGCAGGCATTGTCGATCTTCGGTGACCACAGCGACGTGATGGCGGCGAGGTCGACCGGCTTCGCCATGCTGTCCTCGGCGTCTCCGCAGGAGGCGCACGATCTCGCCGCGGTCGCGCACGCGGCCACTCTCGAGACACGCGTGCCGTTCCTGCACTTCTTCGACGGCTTCCGCACCTCGCACGAGCTGAACGAGGTCACGCTGCTCGACGACCCGACGCTGGCCGGCCTGCTGTCCGAAGCCCACGTCGACGCCCATCGCCGCCGCGCGCTGTCCCCGGACCACCCGGTGATCCGTGGCACCACCCAGGACCCCGACACGTTCTTCCAGGCGCGCGAGGCGGCCAACACCTACTACGCCGCCGTCCCGGGTGCCGTGCAGCGGGCGATGGACCAGCTGGCCGCGGCCACGGGCCGGGCCTACCGGATCTTCGAGTACCACGGCCACCCGGAGGCCGAGCGGGTCGCGGTGATCATGGGTTCGGGCCGGTCGGCGGTGCGCGACGCGGTCAGCCGGCTGGTGGCGCGGGGCGAGCGGGTCGGGTTCGTCCAGGTCCGCCTGTACCGTCCCTTCGACACTGCGGCGTTCCTCGCCTGCCTGCCGCCGACGGTGCGTTCGGTAGCCGTCCTCGACCGGACGAAGGAGCCGGGCGCGACGGGCGAGCCGCTGCGGCTCGACGTCCTGGCGGCGCTCGCGGAGCGGCCCGAGCGCATGCCGCGGGTGATCGGTGCTCGCTACGGACTCGCGTCGAAGGAGTTCACGCCCGCGATGGCGGCGGCGGTGTTCGAGGAGCTGGCGCGGGAGAGCCCGCGGCGCGAGGTGACGGTCGGCATCGACGACGACGTCACGCACCTGTCCCTGCCGGCGGACGAGGACGGCTTCCCGGAGCCGGACGACGTCCGGCGCGCCGTGTTCTACGGCCTCGGCAGCGACGGCACCGTGGGCGCCACCCGCACCACCGCCGGCATCGTGGGCAGCCACACGCCGCTGCACGCGCAGGCCTACTTCGTGTTCGACTCCAAGAAGTCCGGCTCGATGACGGTGTCACACCTGCGGCTGGCGCCGCGGCCGGTGGACGCGCCCTGGCTGATCCGGGACGCCCAGTTCGTGGGCTGCCACCAGTGGTCGCTGCTGGACCGGGTCGACGTTCTCGCCGTGGCCGGGCAGGGTGCCACCGTCCTGGTCAACACCTCGTACCCACCGGATCAGGTGTGGGACCACCTGCCGGCCGAGGCCCAGCGGCACCTGCTGGCCAGGGGCGCACGGCTGTTCGTCGTCGACGCCGACCGGGTGGCGGCGACGGCCGGCATACCCGGCATCGTCAGCCCCGTGCTCCAGACCTGCTACCTACGGCTGTCCGGCCTGTTCGAGCCGGCCGAGGCGGTCGCCGCGGTGAAGGAGGGCGTCCTCGCCAGCCAGCGCAAGCGCGGGGAGGAGGTCCTGCGCCGCAACACCGCGGCGGTGGACGCGGCCCTGGGCGCGCTGCGCGAGGTCGACCTGCGCGACCGCACCGTCACCGGGCAGCCGCGCCGGCGCCTGGTCGGCGACGTACCCGAGTTCGTCCGGCTGGTCACCTCGCGGATCATGGCCGGCGAGGGGGGCCTGCTCCCCGTCAGCGCACTGCCGGTCGACGGCACGTTCCCGGTGGGGACGGCCCGGTACGAGAAGCGCGGCATCGCCCGCGAGCTCCCGGTCTGGGATCCCGAGCTGTGCGTCAGCTGCGGCAAGTGCGCCATCGTCTGCCCGCACGCGGCGATCCGGATGACACTGTTCGACCCGACGCGGCTCGCCGACGCCCCGCCGTCGTTCCGGCACACCCGCCCGAAGGACCCCCGGCTCGGGGAGTACCGGCTCACGATCCAGGTCGCGCCGGACGACTGCACCGGCTGCGGTGTCTGCGTCGAGGCGTGCCCGGCGAAGAGCCGGGAGATGCCGGACCACCGGGCGCTCGACATGGTCGACGCCGACTCCCGGTTCGCCGAGGAACGGACCAGCTGGGCCTTCCACGAGACCCTGCCGGCGGTCGAGCCGCGGCTCGCCTCGGCGGCCACCGTCCGCGGCTCGCAGTTGCGGGAGCCGCTGTTCGAGTTCTCCGGGGCGTGTGCCGGCTGTGGGGAGTCGCCCTACCTGAAACTGCTCACCCAGCTGTTCGGTGACCGCATCGTGGTCGCGAACGCCACCGGCTGCTCGTCCATCTACGGCGGGAACCTGCCCACCACGCCGTGGACGACCAACGCCGACGGCCGCGGCCCGGCCTGGGCGAACTCCCTGTTCGAGGACAACGCCGAGTTCGGGCTGGGCATGCGCCTCGCGCTCGACGCCCGGGCCCGGGAGGCCCGCCGGCTGCTGCGCGCCGAGGGCGCTCTGGTCGCTGACCGGCTCGTCGAGGCGATCCTGGACGCCGACCAGTCGACCGAGGCCGGCATCGCCGACCAGCGTGACCGGGTCGCCGAACTGCGGCGCCGGCTGGCGGGCGGCGGGCCCGCCGCCCGGAACGGGCACGCCGCCCGGCTGGACGCCCTCCTCGACGACCTCGTCGCGAAAAGCGTGTGGATCGTCGGCGGTGACGGCTGGGCCTACGACATCGGCTTCGGCGGCCTCGACCACGTGCTCGCCTCCGGGCGCGACGTCAACATGCTCGTCCTCGACACCGAGGGGTACTCCAACACGGGCGGGCAGGCGTCGAAGTCGACGCCGCGGGCGGCGGTCGCGAAGTTCGCGGTCGGTGGCAAGCGGACCCGCAAGAAGGACCTCGGCCTGGTCGCGGCGGCCTACGGCGACGTGTATGTCGCGCAGGTGGCGCTCGGTGCCAACGACGCGCACACGGTGAAGGCCTTCAACGAGGCGGCCAGCTGGGACGGCCCGTCGCTGATCATCGCCTACAGCCACTGCATCGCCCACGGCATCAACATGACCGACGGCATGGCGCACCAGAAGGCGGCGGTGCGGTCCGGCTACTGGCCCCTCTACCGTTTCGACCCGCGGGCGGAGGAGCAGCCGTTCTCCCTCGACTCCCGGGCCCCGTCGATCCCGTTCAGCGAGTTCGCCGCGACCGAGTCCCGCTTCACCCGGCTCGGCATGGCCAACCCCGAGGAAGCCGACAAGCTCGAGGCCCTCGCGCAACGCGACATTCTCGGCCGGTGGCGCGGCTACGAACACGAGGCCGCCCAGAGCCGCCCGAGCCAGGAGGGCTGATCCGTGTTCTTCCGCCGCGCTACGTGGTCGAAAGCGGTCGGTTCCTCCATTTCTCGTCGAGGGTCTCGGGCGGGGGCGGGGCACCGAGGTCCCGCGGCCGGTATCCCTCGGGATAGCCGGGGTAGGTGCGGGTTCCGGGGTCCCAGGCGAACTTGATGCGCCGCCGCGGCGGAAGCCGTCGGATCACGGCCGAACGGGCCCGCAGCGAACCCGTCGTGGCCCGGCACATCCAGGCCGGCGCCGGGTCGAATCCGAAGGCGCTCAGCATGGTCTCGTCGAGCAGCGACCGCACCCCGACCCGTACCGCCGGACGCAGCCATGCGGGAAACCAGCCGGCGAACATCTCCGTCGTGTACGTCCCGATCCTGCGGTTGCTCTCGGCGAACCGGAAGGTCTCCTGCTCGTACTCGTGTTTGAAGGTGCGGAAGACGTCGAAGTCGGCGGGAATGTCGCGGATACCCATCCGCAGCCCGATCTCCCGGTAGAACTGGAACGCGGCGATGGTCTCGTGATCGGTCAGCCGGCGCCAGCCGTGGGCGTTGATCCAGTCGATCGGCTCGTAGATGAAGGTGGTGAGCACGTAGCGCAGGTCATCGTTGTCGATGGCGTAACGTCCGTGGATCCGATTGATCACCCGCAGTGCCTCGCGGCCGCGCGGGGAGTCGTAGCCGACGGCCGTGAGCTCCCCCATCAGCAGGGCGGTGTCGTCGTAACGCTTCTGTGGCCGCTCCCGGAACTCACCCGTCGCCTCCAGCAGCGCCGAGATCGTCGGGACGCAGTAGGTTCGGAACAGGGCGAACTCGAGCGCCCGGCGGTAGTCCCACGGGAACTCGTACCCCGAGGAGATCCGGTAGATCTCGTGGTGATCGGCCACCGGATCCAGCTCGAGGATCCGGCGCGTCCATCTGTCGCGGTCGGTGAACATTCAGCCCAGCTCGTCCCGTCATTCGGATCACCGTCGTCCGGCGATTCACCACCGGCTGATCCCATCAGTTCGGACGCGCCCCGCCGCGCCGCGACGCGACACCAGCTACGCGAGCGAGGCGGCGCGCAGCGACGCGAGGCGACGCGGCCGCCATCAGATGCCCTGCGGACTTGGCCCCGCGGGGCATCTGATGGGCGCTGGGCGAAGAGCGTCAGGCTGCGGGACGGTTGATGTCGGGGATCTGGATGGGAGTGGTCTGGGTCGAGGTGCCCCCGTTGAGGAACGCCATGGCCACCGCTCGGATGAACTGGTCGAAGAGGTAGAAGTTGGCCGGCATGAGCGGGAGGAGTCCCTCCCGGAAAAGGATGTACGCCGGCCAGCCGACCTTGATGATTCCGGCCGAGATCAGGTCACGTGGCAGCTCGAGCCAGTCGGCGACCGTGTCGCCGAGCACGTAGCGGGTGAACTCGTTGAGGAAGCCGCGCGTGACGCCCAGGTCGACCTGCGAGACGAGCCCGAGCAGGACCTCGGCGAGCGCCTTGCCCTCGGTGGTGGGCAGCAGGATCGGCGAGAGCACCTGGGCCGACTGGGCGTGCGCGTCGGCCCACGTCTTGGGAATGAACTCGTCCTTCACGCCGAGCAACGAGATGGCGACCTGCCAGCTGTGGAGGAAGGCGTTCTCATCGGCGGTCGACATCGGGATCTTCCATTCCTTCAGCTTGGAATGCACGAAGGTCCCCAGGCTGTGGAAGGTGACGAGGATGTCGCCGTTGCTGATCGGGATCGTCTCGGTCGCCCCCGATTTCCACTGCGGCAACTGCGGCAGGAGATGACGGACCGCGGCGTGCACCATCCGCGTCTTGTTCGCGGTGACGATGAACTGCCCACTCGGCTCGAAGGCGTTCAACTGGCTCAGGTCGTACCCGAAGGTGAAGGTCTTCGCCGCACGGTCCTGCATGTCGGCGCCGCCCTTCGACCAGTACACCGACCTGGCCTCGCGCGGGATGACCGTGCTCATGATTCCGCTGCCCAGTCCATACAGCATGAACAGATAGGTGTCCTTGCGCCGGTTGAAGTCGGCCGCGCGACGCAGCTGGCTCATGTCGGCCCACGACGGTAACTTGTTGGACTGCTGCAGGAAAGCGGTGACGTCGGCCGGCAGACCAGTCGGCAGGGGATGGTTGTTGTTGACCCAGGGGCCGATGGCCGCATTGACCGCGGGCACCTGGCCGTTGTCGAGGACGGCGGCCATCGCCCGGTCGATGGTGTCGTCCCAGACCCACTGGGGATCGGCACCCGTACCGGCGCCGGCGATGGACGTCCAGCCCGGAGCGCTCCAGGCCGGAACCACGTCCGCGACGCCGACCAGACCAAGCGCGGCGCCTAAAGAAAGGACGCCTCTCCTGTTTAGATTACTCATTTTCCTACCTGCTTCCCGAGGTCAACGGCACTGAAGACGTCCTGTTACAGCACATCGACGCAGCACATCGATGCAGTACGCCGACGAAAGAGGGGGCACTCGCGACACGAGTGGGGACGGGATAACCATCAGAGTAACGACGCGCCCGACATCAAACAAGTCTCTTATTTTGAACCGAGTTCCGACCATGACTATCCTCGCCATTTGCGACAATCACCTGCCACCTTCAGCGGCGCCGAAATCGGCGGGAGCCGGGAGGTCCGCGGTCGGTGAACATTCAGCCCACCTCGTCCCGCCGGCGCACCGCCGTCGTCCGCGATTTCCCACCGGCC
Source organism: Frankia sp. Mgl5 (assembly GCF_023242985.1). Taxonomy (NCBI): domain Bacteria; kingdom Bacillati; phylum Actinomycetota; class Actinomycetes; order Frankiales; family Frankiaceae; genus Frankia; species Frankia sp. Mgl5. Next base: position 27,764 of record NZ_JALKFY010000687.1, read on the forward strand.
GACCCCGCCGGATCGCCGCGTGGCTCGGCGTGACCGGCGAGCGGCCCACCCCGGCACTCATATATTTGATCGGTGACAGTGATCACGGCCCTCGCCGGGGCGACGGTCGACGCGATCGGGTGCTCGTGCTCGGCGCGACGGGTGACCAGGAAGGGCGGAGCATGACCAGTCCAGCCGGAGCGCGACGTGCCCGTGGCACGCCCCTGCCACGAGCGCCCCAGCTCGCCGACGAGGTCGCCGCCCACCTGCGCGACCTCATCATGTCGGGGCAGATCTGGCCGGGCGAGTACATCCGGCTCGACGACGTCGCCCGCGAGCTCGGAGTGAGCGTCACGCCCGTGCGGGAGGCGCTGGTCCGCCTGCGCGGCGAGGACATGGTCGAGCTGGAGCCCCGCCGCGGCTACGTGGTCTCCCCACTCTCCCAGCAGGATGTACGCGATCTGTTCAGCCTGCAGGGTGACATCGCGGGCGAGCTCGCCGCGCGGGCGACCGCCGTGATCGAGCCCCAGCACCTCACGCAGCTGCGCGACCTCCAGGAGGCCCTGCGCGGCGCGGTGCGGACCGAGGCCGTCGACAAGATCGAGCAGCTCGAGTTCGAGTTCCACCGGATCATCAACCGGCTGGCCCAGGCACGCAAGCTGTCCTGGTTCCTGCACACCGCCAACCGCTACACACCGGCGCGGTTCTACTCCGCGGACCAGGCGTGGTGCTCGGACATGCTCGGACGTCACGACGCGCTGCTGACCGCGCTGGAGAACAGGGACGCCGACGAAGCCCGCGCCGTCACGGTCCGCCACTTCACCGACGGCGCCGACCGGCTCATCGCTCACCTGGCGAAGCTCGGGATGTGGCGACCGGCCTCGCCTCAGCCGGACTGACCGGCCCACCCCGCCGAGGGGGGCGGTCGTGGCCGCCACCTCCGGCGGGGCGGCCCGCTCCCCGTTCACCGGCGCCCGTGCCGCAGCCGGAACAGGCGCAGTGCGCTCGGCACGGCCTTCGGGGAGCGTTCCAGGGTCATCAGGTCCACCGGGCTGGCGAAGCGGGTGCTGGTGATCGCCTTCGGTCGGCTGAACTCCCGCAGGCCGTCGGCACCGTGGATGCGGCCGAAGCCGGAGTCGCCGACGCCACCGAAGGGCAGGGCCGGGATCGAGGCGAACCCGAGCACGCTGTTGACGGAGGCGGCGCCGGTGCGCAGCCGGCGCGCCACGTCGATCCCGCGGGCCCGGTCGCGGGTGAACACCGAGGCGGCGAGCCCGAACGGGGAGTCGTTCGCGCGGCGGACCGCCTCGTCGAGGTCCGCGACCCGGTCGACGACCAGCGTCGGGCCGAACGTCTCCTCACGCACCGCCAGACTGTCGGAGGGCACGTCGAGGAGCATCACCGGATCCACGAAGGGCGGGCGAACCGACTCCACCCCGCCGACCACGGCCCGCGCCCCGCGCCCCAGCGCGTCCTCGATGTGCGAACGGATGATCTTCACCTGGTCGGGCATCGTGATCGGCCCGTAGTGGGCGCCCTCCCCGTCGCCGGGCCGCAGCCGGGCGGCGAGAGTGGTGACCCGGGAGACGAAGTCGTCGAACACTGCGTCGACGACGAAGACCCGCTCGACTCCGGCGCACGTCTGGCCGGCGTTGCCCATCCCCCCGAACACCGCCGCCTTCGCCGCGGCGTCGAGGTCGGCGTCGGCGGCGACGATCAGCGCGTCCTTGCCGCCCGCCTCGATCACCACCGGGGTCAGGGTGCGGGCGCAGGTGGCCATGACGCGCTTGCCAGTGGCCGTCGAGCCGGTGAAGGCGATCTTGTCGACGCCCGCCTCGCACAGCGCGGCGCCGGTCGCGCCGAGCCCGGTGACGACCTGCAGCACCGGCCGCGCGGGCAGCAGCCCGGCCCAGGTGTCGGCGAGCCAGCGCCCGACGCCCGGGGTGTACTCGCTGGGCTTGAAGACCACCGCGTTGCCCGCCGCCAGGGCGTAGGAGATCGAGCCCATCGGCGTGTACAGCGGGTAGTTCCACGGGCCGATCACTCCGACGACGCCGAGCGGGGCGTATTCGAGGATGGCTGTCTGGTTGACGGCGAGCAGGCCCGGGCGTACCCGGCGCGGGCGCAGCACGCGGCGGGCGTTGCGGGCGGCCCAGTCCAGGTGCTCGACGGCGAGCATGACCTCGAGCACGGCGTCGTCGAAGGGCTTGCCCGTCTCGGCCCGGATGATCCCGGCCAGGGTCTCGGCCTCACGGGCCATGGTCAGGCGCAGCGCCGACAGGTACCTGCGGCGCTGTTTCCAGCCGATGGAGCGCCACCAGTCGCCGGCGTCGCGGGCGATGTCGACAGCCGCGCGTACGGCGGTCTCGTCCGCTACCGGGTAGGACGCGGCATCCGCTCCAGTGGCCGGGTCGCGCGTCACCAGGACGGCTAAGTGATCGGCCGCGGTGGTCATCGAACCCCCAGGGTCGTGCATCACATATATTTGGTATCCGATACAATACAAGCCATTTGGCTGGCGCGGAAGGACATCGCCGGCCGGACCTACGGGCCGGGAAAGCGTCGACGATCAGGCGATCGCGTCGGCCGCGCGGGCATGACGGGACGCTTCCGGCAGGCTGGTTCTCAGAACGTGATGACCGCCCGCCCGGGCTCCACGCCGAGTTCGGCCATCGCCTGCCCGACGCCCTCCAGCGGATAACGCCGAGTGACGAGTCGGTCGAGCGGGAGGCGCCCGGCTCGGTAGAGGTCGAGGATCCTCGGGATGTCGACGTGCGGGCGGATGCTGCCGTTCGTGCTGCCGGTGAGCACCCGCTGGTCGATCAGGTGGTACAGCGGGATCGAGACCTTCGCCCGAGGGTCGGCGACACCGATGACCACCGCGCGCCCGCCTCTGCGCAGCGCGGTGAACGCCGCCGCGGCGGTTCCCGCCGTGCCGACGGCGTCGATCGCGACATCGACACCGCCGCCCGTCAGGGCGCGGACCCGTGCGGCCAGGTCCTCGCCCCCGCCCCGGTCTCCGCCCCCGTCGCGGTCCCCGTCCCCGTCCCCGTCCCCGTCCCCCACGATGATGTCCGTGGCGCCGAGGTCCGCGGCGAGCTGGCAGGCCACCGCGCTGCGGTCGGCCACGATCACCCGGCCCGCGCCGACCGTCACCGCGCCCAGCACGGCGGCCAGGCCCACGCCACCGGCCCCGATGACCAGGACCGTCTCGCCGACGCCGACGCCGGCCCGGATGACCGCCGCGCCGAAACCGGTGGAGACGCCGCAGGCGGTGAGGCAGGCGACGTCCAGCGGCACGTCGTCGGGTACCTTCACCGCGGACCGGCGCTCGACGACCGCGTACTCGGCGAACGACGACTGCATGGCGAAGTGGTTGATCCGCTCGGCGCCCCTGGTCAGCCGCCGCTGGCCGTTCGGCAGCCGGCCGTCGAGCATGTGCGGCGCGGCGACCTCGCACAGCGCGAACGCGCCGAGCTGGCACTGCCGGCACACCCCGCAGCCCGACGTGATCGTCAGAACGACGTGGTCACCGACGGCAAGATCGGTCACTCCCCCGCCGACGGCGTCGACGACCCCGGCGCCCTCGTGGCCGAGCACCATGGGCAGCGGAACGGGCATCTTTCCTTCGACGACGGTGCGGTCCGTGTGACAGACACCGGTGGCCCGCAGCCGGACGCGGACCTCACCGGGCCCGGGGACAGGCACGTCGATCTCCTCGACCCCGAGGTGGCCGGCCTCCCGAAGCACCGCGGCGCGCATCTGCGGGGTCCTTTCTCTGCTGGTCGGTCGCGTGGTCAGTCGCGAGGTCGGGCGCGAGGTGATCCGCGCGCGGTCGCGGACGGTCAGGCACGGTCGGGCACAGGCGGGCACGGTCAGCCGCCGAACTTCGCCAGTACCGCGCCGAGCGCCGCACGGGCCTCGCGGACGACCCGCGTGACGATCTCGCCCGCCGGGGGAACGTCGTGGATGAGGCCCTGCACGAGCCCGGCCGACCAGATGCCCGCCTCGAGGTCGCCCTCGTCGAACACCCGGCGGCCACGCGAACCGGCGACCAGGTCCCGGACATCGGGGAAGCTCCCCCCGCCGTTGAGGATGCGCACGACCTCGTCGCTCACCGCGTTCTTGGCGACGCGCGCGGTGTTGCGCAGCGGGCGGAAGATCAGGTTGGTGTCGAGCTCGGTCGCTGCCACGATGCGGCGCTTGACCTCCTCGGCGATCGGCGACTCCGCGCTGCACAGGAACCGGGTGCCCATGTTGACGCCGTCGGCGCCGAGCACGAGCGCGGCGGCGAGGCCGCGCCCGTCGGCGAATCCGCCCGAGGCGATGAACGGGATGCTCAGCGCGTCGGCGGTCGCGGGCACCAGGACGAGTCCGGGGATGTCGTCCTCGCCGGGGTGACCGGCACACTCGAACCCGTCGATCGACACCGCGGCCACGCCGACCCGCTCGGCCTTCACCGCGTGCCGCACGCTGGTGCACTTGTGGATCACGCGGACGCCGTGCTCGTGGAAGAAGTCCATGTGCGGCTCGGGGCTGGAGCCCGCCGTCTCGACGATGGTGACGCCGGAGTCCACGATCGCGCGGCGGTACTCGTCGTACGGCGGCGGGTTGATCGACGGCAGGGTCGTCAGGTTGACGCCGAACGGCTTGTCGGTGAGCTTGCGGGTCCGCGCGATCTCGGCGGCGAGATCCGCCGGGGTCGGCTGGGTGAGCGCCGTGACCAGGCCGAGGCCACCGGCCTCCGAGACCGCCGCGGCGAGCTCCGCCCGGCCCACCCACATCATCCCGCCCTGCACCACGGGGTGCTCGATGCCGAGCAGCTCGGTGAAGGGTGTGCGCAACGCGGTCATGGTCGTCACTGGTAGAGCTCGCCGCGCTCGGCGCGTTCGAGCAGCGACGCGGGCGGCAGGAACCGGTCGCCGTAGGCCGCGGCGAGCTCGCGGGCCCGGTGCACAAACCCCGGCACGCCACCGTCGTACTGGTTGACGTACTGCAGGACACCGCCGGTCCACGCCGGGAAGCCGATCCCGTAGAGAGACCCGATATTGGCGTCCGCGACGCTGGTGAGCACGCCGTTGTCGAGGCAGTCGATCGCGTCGAGCGCCTCGGCGAAGAGCATGCGCTCCTGCAGGTCCCTGATCGGCAGGACCGTCCGGCCCGATCCGAACCGCTCGCGCACACCGGGCCAGAGGGCCAGGCGCCGGCCGTTCTCGTCGTAGTCGTACCAGCCCGCGCCCGCCCGGCGGCCGACCCGCTCGTGCTCGACCATCCAGTCCACGACCGGTTCCGAGGGATGCTCGACCCACGCGCGGCCGGCGGACTCCTCCGCCTCCCAAGTCTCGAGGCGGATCTTCCGCGTCAGCGTGAGCGTCAGCTCGTCGAGCAGTTGCAGGGCGCCGACCGGGTAGCCGGCCTGCAGGGCCGCCTGCTCGACACTCGCCGGCTCGACGCCCTCCCCGACGGCGGCCACCGCCTCGGCGATGAACTTCCCGATGACCCGGGAGGTGAAGAACCCGCGGGAGTCGTTGACGACGATGGGCGTCTTGCGGATCTGCCGCACATAGTCGAAGACCCGGGCGAGGGTCTCGTCGCTGGTCTGCTCGCCACGGACGATTTCGACCAGCGGCATCCGGTCGACCGGGCTGAAGAAGTGGATGCCGATGAACGCGTTCTCGCGCTTCACTCCCCCGGCCATGATGGAGATCGGCAGCGTGGAGGTGTTCGATCCGAGCACCGCGTCGGGTTCCACGATCTCCTGGATCTCCCGGAAGACCTCCTGCTTCACCGGCATCGACTCGAAAACGGCCTCGATGACGAGGTCGACGCCGGCGAAGTCGGCCGGGCTGGACGTCGTCGTGATGCGCGCCAGCAGCTCGTCGGCCTTCTCCTGGCTGGTCCGCCCCCCCGGCGACCGCCTTCGCCTCCAGGCCGCGTGCGTAGTCCTTGCCCTTCTCCGCAGCCTCCGGGGAGACGTCCTTGAGCACGACCTCCATGCCGGCCCGCGCGCTCACGTACGCGATGCCGGCGCCCATCATCCCGGCACCGACGACGCCGACCTTCCTGGTGGTGTATGTCGGGTAGCCCTTGGGACGGCTGCCACCGGAGTTGATGTGCTGCAGGTCGAAGAAGAAAGCCTTGATCATGTTCTTGGCGACCTGGCCGGTGGTGAGGCTGACGAGGTAGCGCGTCTCGACGAGCGAGGCGGTGTCGAAGTCGACGTACGCGCCCTCGACGGCGGCTGCGAGCGCCGCGCGCGCCGCCGGCAGCGGAGCGCCCCGAAGCTGCTTTCGCAGCAGGGCGGTCAGCGCCGGCAGGGCCGTGCTGACCTGCGGGCCGCGGACGTCGCCGCCGGGAAGCTGGAAGCCTCTGGTGTCCCACGGCTTCACCGGGGCGAGGTTCGCGGCGATCCACGCGCGGGCGCGCCTGCCCAGCTGCGCCGGATCGTCGACGATCTCGTCGACCAGACCGATCTTCCGCGCGCCGCGCGGGCTGAACTTCGTGGCCGGCAGAATGACCTCCTGCAGAGCCTTCTGCAGGCCGAGCATCCGCACCGTACGCGTGATGCCGCCCCCGCCGGGAAGCAGTCCGAGGGAGACCTCGGGCAGGCCGATCTGGCAGCCGGGAACATCCGCGGCGATCCGGTGGTGCGCGCACAGCGCGACCTCGAGCCCGCCCCCGAGCGCGGTGCCGCCGATGAGCGCTACCACCGGCCGGCCGAGCTTCTCCAGCCGGCGCATGTCGGCCTTCATGGCATTGATGTAGGCGGTCTCCTCGGCGGCGTGCGCCGCGTCGCCGGCCCGCAGGCGGTTGAGGTCGCCGCCGGCGAAGAAGCTCTTCTTCGCCGAGGTGAGCAGTACACCGACGACCTTGTCCCGCTCGGACTCCAGGCGGTCGACCGCCTCACGCAGGCCGAGCATGAAGTTGTCGTTCATGGTGTTCACCGGCGCGTCGGGGTCGTCCATCGTCAGGGTCACGATGCCGTCCGCGCCGCGGCTGTAGCTGATGGCTGAGCTGGTCATCCGGGTCTCCTAGACGCGCTCGACGATGGTGGCGATGCCCATGCCCGCACCGACGCACAGCGTCGCCAGGCCGCGGCGGCCGCCGGTGCGCTCGAGCTCGTCGAGCACGGTGCCGAGGATCATGGCGCCGGTGGCGCCGAGGGGGTGCCCGAGCGCGATCGCGCCGCCGTTCACGTTCACCTTCTCGACCGGGACCTTGAGATCGCGCTGCCACTTCAGGACGACGGCGGCGAACGCCTCGTTGAGCTCGAACAGGTCGATGTCGTCGATCGTGAGACCGGCCTTGGCGAGTGCCTTCTCGGTGGCCGGCGTGGGCCCGGTCAGCATGATCGTCGGATCCGAGCCGGTGACGGCGGTCGCGACGATGCGGGCCCGCGGAGTGAGCCCCAGCCGCTCGCCCACCGCGGCATCGCCGATGACCACCAGGGACGCGCCGTCGACGATGCCCGAGCTGTTGCCCGCGTGGTGGACGTGCTCGATCCCCTCGAGGTGGTGGTACTTCTGCAGGGCGACCGCGTCGAAGCCGGCCAGTTCACCAACATCGGCGAAGGACGGCGCCAGCTTGCCGAGGGACTCGACCGTCGTGCCGGGCCGGCGATGCTCGTCGGTGTCCAGGACGGTCACACCGTTCAGATCGGTGACCGGGACGATCGACCTGGCGAACCGCCCCTCGCGCCAGGCGGTGTCGGCACGCTCCTGGGAGCGGGCGGCGAAGGCGTCGACATCCTCGCGGGAGAATCCCTCCAGCGTGGCGATGAGGTCGGCGCCGATTCCCTGTGGGACGAAGTAGGTGTCGTACGCGGTGGTCGGGTCGTTCGCGTAGGGCCCACCGTCGGAGCCGATCGGCACCCGGGACATCGACTCGACGCCGCCGGCCAGCACCAGGCTCTCGAAGCCGGAGCCGACCTTCTGGGCAGCCAGGTTGACCGCCTCCAGCCCGGAGGCGCAGAAACGGTTGACCTGCACCCCGGCGACGGTGTCGGGAAGCCCGGCGACCATCGCCGCGGTACGCGCGATGTCGCCGCCCTGCTCACCGACCGGCGAGACGACACCGAGGACGATGTCGTCGATCCGGCCGGGGTCCAGACCGGGGTTGCGCTCCCGCAGCGCGTGGATCAGACCCACCACGAGATCGACCGGCTTGGTGCCGTGCAGCGCCCCGCCGCGGTTCTTTCCGCGCGGGGTGCGAACGGCGTCATAGACAAACACCTCGGACACGAGGCTTCCTTTCTCAGAGTGGTCGTCCGGGTCACAGTCCCAGGTCGCGTCCGACAATCTCCTTCATGATCTCCGTCGTTCCGCCGTAGATGGTGGTGATACGCGAGTCGAGATAGTCCTGCGCGATGCGGTACTCGAGCATGTAGCCGTATCCGCCGTGCAGCTGAAGGCAGCGACCGACGATGTCGACCAGCTGCTCGGTGGTCCAGAACTTGGCCGCGGCCGCCTCGGCCGCCGTCACCTCCCCCTGCGAGTGCCGGGAGATCAGATCATCGATGTAGATCCGGCTGACCCGGGCCGCGGTGACCATCTCGGCCAGCTGGAAACGGGTGTTCTGAAAAGAACCGATCGGTTTCCCGAACGCCCTGCGTTCGGTCACGTAGGCGAGGGTGCGCTCGAGCACGCCCTCGGTCGAGGCGATGGCACCGGCGGCGATCGAGAGCCGTTCCTGCGGAAGATTGCGCATCAGCCCGGTGAAACCGGAGCCCTCCGGGCCGAGCAGGTTCGCGGCCGGCACCCGCACGTCGTCGAAGAACAGCTCGCTGGTGTCCTGGGCGTGCAGGCCGATCTTCTCCAGGTTGCGGCCGCGGCCGAACCCGGCCGTGTCGGCCTCGATGACCAGCAGGCTGAGGCCCTTGTGCGGGTCCTCGCCGGTCCGCACCGCCGTGACGACGAGGTCGGCGTTCTGCCCGTTCGAGATGAAGACCTTGCTGCCGTTGACCACGTAGTGGTCACCGTCGCGCACCGCGCTCGTCCGTATGCCGGCGAGGTCGCTGCCGGTGCCGGGCTCGGTCATGGCGACCGCGACGACCAGCTCCCCCCTCGCGATCCCGGGCAGCCAGCGTGCCTTCTGCTCGTCGTCGGCGAGGTCGGTGAAGTAGGGAATGACGATGTCGTTGGAAAGGCCGACCCCGGCCATGCCGTCGGAGACCGGGTTACGGCCCAGCTCCTCGGCGACGATCGCGTTGAAGCGGAAGTCCCGGGTGCCCCCTCCCCCGTACTCCTCGGGGATGGCGAAGCCGAGAACGCCCGCGTTCGCGGCCTCCTCGAACAGCCATCGGTCCACCTTTCCCTCCGCACTCCAGCGCTCGGCGTTGGGCTTGGCGAACTTGTCGACGAAAGCCCGCACGGTCGCCCGGAACTGCTCGTGCTCATCGTCGTAGAGGGGGCGACGGGTCGCGTAGACGCCGCTCATCAGGTTCTCCTTTCAGCGCTGTTGTGTCGTGGTGATATCAGGACTTCCGGCGGGCGGCGCCAGGCAGACGGCACCAGGCTGACGACACCGGACGAAAAGCACCGGTAAGACAGCTGATATCACGCACGCTCCAGCCCGAAGTAGAAGTGCTTCCCGCCGTCGAGAACCAGGCCAGGCTTGCCGTTCATGATTCCCATCAGCGTGCGGTCGTCCACTCTCTTGAAATGGTCGAGCACCCCCATTCCGTCGTAGATCATCGTCGCGGTGACCTCGCCGCGGAACTCGACGTTCCACAGGCTCGCCTCGCCCCGGCCGGCCTGCACGTCGGAGAACAGCTCGCCGTTCTCACCGACACACAGCAGTGGCTGCACGTCGTCGAGCGCCACGAACCGCTTGCCGTACCAGCGGCTGTGTGCCAGCACCTTTTCGAGGCGATGTCCGGTGGAGAGGGCGAAACCGCGCCACTGGCCGAGGATGTCGATCGCGTCGACCGGCGCGAGCCGCGCCCACAGGGCGTCCAGCTCCGCGGTCCCCAGCGGACCGCTGGAGTCCCGCAGCGCCGCCCAGCGCGCGGCGGCGTCGGGGAAGGCGCCCGGAGCGGGCCGTGGATCACGGGCTCCGATGGTCATGCGGCCCCTCCTCCGTAGAGCCGGTCGATGGTGTCGGCGTACTTGCCGACCACGATCCGACGCCTGAGCTTCAGGGTGGGCGTGAGCTCCCCGCTGCCGACCGTCCACTCGTGGGGAAGCAGTTCGAAGGCCTTCACCTGCTCGGGCCGCGAGAACCGCGCGTTGGCCGCCTCGACGGCCTCGGCCACGGCCACCTGGATCCTCGGGTGCTCCGCGAGCTCGGCCAGGGTGCCGGCCGCGACCCCGAGCCGCGCGGCCAGGACCGGCGCGGCCTCCCCGTCGAGGGTCAGCAGCGCGACGACATACGAACGGCCGTCGCCGACCACCATGGCGTGCCCGATCAACGGGCTCTCCATGAGCCCGTTCTCGATGTTCGACGGGGCGATGTTCTTGCCCGAGGAGGTGATGATGATCTCTGACTTGCGATCGACCACCCGCAGGAAGCCGTCCTCGTCGAGCGCGCCCAGGTCGCCGGTGTGCACCCAGCCGCCGCTGTCGAGCAGCCCGGCGGTGGCCGCGGGAGCCTTGTGGTATCCGGGCGTCGTGATGGGACCGCGCACCAGGATCTCCCCGTCCTCGGCGAGCCGGAGCTCGATCCCGGGGTGAGGCCGGCCGACCGTGCCGAGGCGGAAGGAGTCCGGCCCGCAGGCCGTCGCCGCAGAGGTCGTCTCGGTCATGCCGTACACGTCGTAGACGCGCAGGCCCAGCCCGGCCAGGAACCGGGCGAGGTCGGCGGGCATCGGGGCGGCGGCGGTGGCGGCCCACTCGACCCGGTCGAGGCCGAGGGCGGCCCGCAGCGGCCGGAGGACCGCACCGTCCACCGCGTCGAACCGGGCCCGCAGCTCCGGCGAGGTCGTCCGGCCGGTCTGCGTCGACTCGACGTAGGACAGCCCGACGGCGAGCGCCTGCTCGACCGCCGACCGCCGGGCCTCGTCGGGCTCGGCCGCGAGCTTCGCGGTGACCCCCGCGCGGATCTTCTCCCACACGCGCGGGACGCCGAAGAACCGGGTCGGCCTGACCTCGCGCAGGACGGCGGCGAGCTGGGACGGATCGTCGATGAGGTGGACGTGACCGCCCTGCAGCTGAGGAAGGTACATGCCGAGGATCCGTTCGGCGATGTGCGCGAACTGCAGGTACGACACGGAGACACCCGCACCGTTGAGGTGGGCGGTCCGGGCCGAGGCGACCGCCTCGTACCAGATGTTGCGGTGGGTGAGCACAACGCCCTTGGGTGCGCCGGTCGTGCCCGACGTGTAGAGGATCGTGATCGGGTCGTCGGGCCGGACGGCCCGGCCCCGGGCGGCGAGCGCGTCCCGGTGCCGGGACAGGGCGGCCGCGCCGCCGGCCGCCAGCTCCGACCACGCGACGGTGCGTCCGTCGGCGACCGGTGCGGCGTCGATGACCACGATGCGTCTGATCTCCGGGCGCTCCGACAGAACCCGGGACCAGCGCAGGACATGGCTGTCGGTCTCCAGGACCACGATCCGCGGCGCGGCGTGCCCGGCCACGTAGGCGACCTGCTCGGGCGAGAACGTGTTGTAGACCGAGACGGGGATGCCGCCGGCGAGCACCACGGCGAGATCCGCCACCACGTGCTCGATCCGGTTGGAGCACATGATCGCCACCACGTCGCCGGGCTCCAGGCCCGCTTCCAGGAAGCTCGCGGCCAGCTCACGGGCGCGGGCCCGGACCTCGGCCCAGGTGACGGTCCGCCAGCCGGTGCTGCCGGCGGTGCGGCGGTCGGAGTAGGCAGGGTCGTCGCCATGCTCCCGTGCCGTGCGGTCGAGAACGCCGACCAGCGTCAGGCCTTCGATCTCGGCTTCGACGGATAAGCGCTGGTCGAGAATGTCGGACATACGGGGTTCCTCCGTGGATCGACCCGTCGGGTCTGGCGGTGTCTGGGGAGCCCTCGCCGGGGCCACGAGCCCTGTGCTCACGAGACGGCGAGGCGGGCGGCCAGGCGCAGAGCGTTCATGTACGCGGTCGCTTCGATCGAGATCATGGGATTGACACCCGGAGAGGTGGGGAAGCACGAGGCGTCCGCGACCACCACGTTCGGCAGCTCCCAGATGGCGCCGTCCGGATCCGTCGCGCTCGTGTCCGGGGAGTCGCCCATCCGCGCCGTGCCCATGATGTGCAGCGCGGCGATGGCGCACCGGCCGGGGCCGTAGCCGGCGGAGTGGCAGGCCGCGGTGAATTCCTCGTACGAGCCGCGCTTCCCCGGCTCGTACGAGGGTCCGGCCTGGTGCGCGGAGTAGATCCTGCGCGCGCCGGCGGCCTCGATGATCCTGGTAGCGCCCTCGACTCCCGCCTTCAGGTGCGCGGCGTCGTGGTCGGAGAGCCTGTAATGCGGGATCGGCTCGCCGTCCCGTCCGACCCTGACCTCGCCGAAGTCGCGGTCCCGGGTGATGATGCCGACGCCCGCGGTGTGCGCGAGGTCCTTCATCGTGGCGAGGTGCGCGGCGCCGCCCCGCCAGTTCAGGAAGCCCTGGATCGCGGCCGGGTTCCCCGGGCCCGTCTCGTAGATGACCCCGTAGCCGGAGCCGTCGAGATCGCTGTGCTCGGTGGAGTAGCGGGTCTGCAGGCCGCCCTCCCAGGGCCGGATCTGCTCGTCGTACACGCCCCAGACAGCGGTCGCCGGGTGCAGGCGCAGGTAACGGCCGATGGTGGGGTTGGACAGGCCCGAACGGCGCAGCAGCGCCGGTGTCTCGATCGCCCCGGCCGCGACGACGACCGCCCGGGCCCGCACCGTCACGCGGTGGCCGCCCCGGGTGCGGCCCTGGACGCCGAGGGCACGGCCGGCGCGCACGTCGATCCGGCGCACGTCGACGTGCACGACGAGCCGGGCTCCGTGCGACGCCGCGTCCGCGAGCCAGGTTTTCGTGACCGACTGCTTGGCACCGAGACGACAGCCGTTCCCGCACCGCCCACAGTCGACTCCCATGTCACAGCCCGTGACGTTGCGCGGCATCGCGTCGACGTGCCAGCCGAGAGCGTTGAGCCCGCGTTCCAGCACCGCGTCGCGCGTGGAGGCGACGCCGTGCGCGCTGTTGACCGCGAGGCGACGGCACACCGCGTCCAGCGCCTCGGAGAATTCCGGCTGGTCGAACTGCTTCGCCCCGAACGCCGCCCACTCCTCGCGGATCCGCGGCGGCGTCGGGAAGGAGGTGGTCCAGTTGCCGACCGTTCCCCCGCCCAGGCAGGAACCGGCGACCAGGGCGACCTGCCCTTCCGCGGTCACCGTCGGCCCGTGGGCGTACAGCCGGCTCAGGCCCGACAGTTCGCCGCCGTCGAAGTCCGCGTCGTCGTAGTAGCCGCCCCGCTCCAGGACGACGACGTCGAGACCGGCACCGGCGAGAACCCCGGCCGCGGTGCCGCCGCCCGCACCTGAGCCGACGACGACGACGTCACAGTCGAGCGTCGTGTCAGAGGTCGGGCTGAGGGGTGCCAACGGGGGGCGCGGGGCATCCGCCCGGACGCCCAGCGGTCCCGGGTAGCCGATCGCCGCCCAGACCGGCGACGATCCGGTCGGTCCGGGGGCGAGGAAGTACGACGACAGGGCCAGACCCCGCAGGGCCTGGAACATCACCCGCCTGCGTTCTGACGACGACTCCCCCATCCGCAGGAGTACCTCTTCCCGGGTGGCGGCATCGAGTGCGGAGAACCGCCGCGGCCCCGTGTCGAGGAACAGGCCCATGAGCCGCGTGTCCCACAGCGAGAGCAGCGTCGAGAGCCTTCTGCGGTCGGCGGCACGGGGCAGACCGGCCGCCAGCGCCTCGGCGACGTCGACCGCCCCGAGAGCACTGGCCGAGGGGAGGGCCGCGCCGTCGCCGGGAGCGAAGGTGTCGCAGATGGCGGCGAGCGCCGCGCGTCGCCTGGCTCCGAGTGTCACCATCACTCCCCAGGGGTCTGTCCGACGATGTCGCGTCGGACCGGGTCGGCACTGATCAGGTCAGGTCAGGTCGAGTCCGTCCGGTGTCAGCGGCCGAAGTAGGCGCGCCGGATCTGGTCACGGTCTTCTCGCAGCGCGGCGGCCGGCCCGCTCAGCGCGACCCGGCCGTGATGGAGGACCACCGCCTCGTCGGCGATCGACAGCGCCTGGTCGATGTGCTGCTCCACCAGCACGATCGCCACGTCCGTCTCGTCGGCGAGCTGGCGCAGCGTGGGCAGGATCCCCTGGACGGCGATGGGCGACAGACCCATGCTCAGCTCGTCGATCAACAGGACGCGGGGCTTTCGCATGAGCGTCTTCGCGATCGCCAGCGTCTGCTGTTCGCCGCCCGAGAGCAGGCCACATCGCCGGTCCAGCAGCCCACGAAGCTGGGGGAACCGCGCGAGGGCCTGGTCGAGGTCGCCGCGCGATCCGGCGAGCCGCAGGTTCTCGGCCACCGTGAGGCGGTGGAACACCCCCCGGTCGTCGGGAATCAGGCTGACGCCGGCACGCGCGGTGCGCTCCACCCTGCCGGTGACGGGCATCCCGAGCGCGGTGACCGTGCCGGCCAGCGGGATCAGCAGACCGGCGGCGGCCAGCAGGGTCGTCGTCTTGCCGGCGCCGTTGGGGCCGAGCAGCGCGAGAATCCTCCCCGCGGCGACCCGCAGGTTGATGTCGCGGACGGCGGGCACGCCGCGGTAGCCGGCGCTGAGGCCCTCGACCCCCAGGGCTGTCGCCGGTGCTGTCGCCGGCGGCGTCGCCGGTGCCGTGTTCACGGGGTCACCTGGCTGCCGAGGTAGGCGGCCACGACGCGCTCGTCGGCGCTGACCTCCGCGGGCGTTCCCGTCGCGATGATCCGGCCGAAGTCCATGACGTACACGCGGTCGCAGACGTCCAGGACGAGAGTCATGTCGTGGTCGATGAGCAGCACGCCGAGACCGGTCCCGGAAAGCCGCCTGAGTTCGCCGCCGAACGCCGCGCTCTCGTCGGTGTCGAGACCCGCCGCCGGCTCGTCCAGCAGGAGCACCCGGGTCGCGCCGACCAGCGCGCGGGCCACGCCGACCAGCTTCTGCTGGCCCAGGGTGAGGTGGCCGGGCCGGCGGTCCGCCAGGGCCGACATCCCGACCAGTTCCAGCGCGGAGCGCACCGCCTGGTCCGGCGCTCGCCGGCGGGCGAACACGTCGGCGAACGCGCGGCGCACTCCGGAGCGCTCGGCGGCGACGAGCAGGTTCTCGGCCACGGTGAGGTCACCGAAGAGCTCGCCGGCCTGCCAGGTACGGGCGAGACCCGCGTGGCGGCGCCGGTGCGCGGTGGCACCGTCGAGGCTCGTGCCGCCGAGCTCGACGGTTCCCGAATATCGCGTGAAGCCGGTGACCGCGTCGACGAAGGTCGTCTTGCCAGCCCCGTTCGGACCGATGAGACCGACGATCTCGCCCCGGTCGACCGCGAGGGTGACGTCGTCGTTGGCCCGCACCCCGCCGTAACGGACCGACACGCTCCCGGCTGCGAGGAGAGGAACCTTCTGACTGTGTTCAGTGGGCATCGACGGACCTCACTGCTCTGCGTGGCGTGACGTCTGCCGACGTGTCGGTGACGGGGACAGAGACGGAGACGGGTGTTCGCCGGGTGCTCCGGGCGGCGAACCACTCCTGGACGGGTCCCCCGTAGGGCGGGAAGACGACGGCGCGGAGCAGCATGCCGAGCGCGGCGATGAGGGTGTAGTACCTGCTGAGGTCGAGGGTCTGGGTCAGCAGCAGATAGAGGACGCCGAGCGGTCCCAACAGCCCCGCGAGGACGGCACCGGAAATGCTCGTGATTCCGCCGACATACGTCATCGCCAGAACGGTGAGCCCGACAAGCACCGTGAACGACGCCGACGACAGCTGCCCGCGGCTGTAACCGATCAGGCCGCCGCCGACGCCGGCGAGGAAAGAGGCGATCGCGAAACCAAGGAGCTTGGTGGCGGCCACGTTCACTCCGGCGGCCGCTGCCGCACGCTCGTTGGACCGCACCGCGAGGAACGCCCGGCCGGTGCCTCCCCGCAGGAGACGAGCCACCGCGATCAGGAGCAGCACCACGATCGTCAGCACCAGGTAGGAGAAACGCAGCGTGATGACATTCGTCCCCTGCCGTACCGCCAGCGAGAAGCCGAACAGCGACGGGTCCCGGATCAGGGCTCCCGAATACGGTGTCAACGCCGGATTGTTGAAGACGAATCCCTCGATGGCCAGTGCCGCCGCGATCGTGGCGACGGCGAGCTGAGCGCCGCGGATCCGCAGCGCGGGGATGCCGACGACGACGCCGAGGGCGGTGGCGACGAGCGCCGCGAGCAGCAGCGAGAGCGGAAACGGTACACCGGCGCTCGTCGTCAGTTTCGACAGCGCGAACCCGGCGGCTCCGGCGAAGGCCATCGTGGCCAGTGAGATCTGGCCGAGATACCCGGTGAGCAGCACCACGGAGACCGAGATCAGGGCCAGAATCGCCGACATCACCAGGCTGAACCGCCACGTCCCGGAGGTGATGGCGATGACCAGCGCCGCGACGGCGACGGCCCCCGCCGCCGGTAGCGGGCGGACTCGCGGTATCGACACCCGGGGAAGCCGGCCCTGGTCGGGACCGCCACGCTCCGGAATGCTCCGGCCGAGCACGAAGAGGGCCACGACGACGATGACAAAGGGAACGGCGTCGCCGACACCGGCCTGGGCCCAGGAAGGCCACCAGGTCTTGGTGCTGAGGAACAGCAGGATCTGCTGCAGGGAGCCGAGCACCAGCCCCGCCGCGCAGGCGATTCCGACCGAGGTGAGCCGGCCGACGAGGGCGACCGAAAGCGCGGGGACGACATAGAACATGTAGCTCGTCGGGTCCAGGCCGCCGATGGCCGGGGCGGCGAGAATCACGATCAGCCCCGAGAACAGTCCGGTCGCGGCCCACACCAGCGTCGCGAGCCGGTCGGGGGAATAGCCCATGAGGCGGAGCGCGCGCTCGTCCTCGGCCCCGGCCCGGGTCGCGATTCCGATTCTGGTGAACCTGAAATAGGCCCACAGGACCAAGGCGATCACGATCGCGATGCCGGCGAGAACCAGGTTGCTCACCGCGACGACGCTCCCGGCGAGCGTGATGGTGTCGGACGGCAGGATCGGCAGCGGAATCAGCGCGGTCGGGTCGAGCCCCAGGGTGTCGTGATCGAATCTGAGAGTCACCAGTGCCTGCAGGAACAGCATGACCCCCACCGAGGCGACCACCTGCCCGAGGACCGGCGATCTGCGCAGGGGGCGGAACACCAGCAGCTGCGCGAGGACCGCCCAGACCAGGCAGCTCGCCGCACCGATGAGGACGGCGGGCACCGTGGCCATCGGCCCGTCCTGGAGCCTGAGGCTCCCGATCGGGAGCACCAGCGTGCCGTTGGCCCGCAGCGCGGTCGTCTGCCACACACCCCACAGCGCGAGCGAGCCCTGCGCGAAGTTGATGACCCCGGTGGCGACGTGCACGCTGACCAGGGCGGACCCCAACACCGCGTAGACGGCGCCGGTCGAGAACCCGAGAATGGCGAACTGCAGGATTTCACTCATGGATACGCAGCCATAGTGATCATCAGCCGGGTCGATGTCCGCGCCGTGCTGTGCGGCGCGGACATCTCGCTCCTTCCGCTCAGCTGGCGCCTGGAATCGTGGAAAGAATCTGCGGTGCCGGAGTGATCCAGTCACCGCTCACCGGCTTGAGCGTCAGATCCTTCTGAACGGAGAACAGGAGCATCTGCGTGGTGCAGTTCGGAGTCGTGGCCTTGCCGCAGGTGACGTTGGGGCCGAGGAAGGTCGGGAAGTCCTTCAGTGACTTGAGTGTGGTCAGTACACTCGCGCCGGTCAGATTCTCGGTCGGCGGCGCGGTCGCCAGTCCCCGGGCGAAGTCCACCACGGTCGCGAACTGGCCGTAGGCGTAGTAGTCGGCCGGCCCGCCCGCCTCGCCGATGTACTTCGTGGCCAGAGCCATCTGCCGTCCGACCTCGGCCGGAGCGTTCTTCTCCGACCCCGGCAGCCAGATCGAGGAGTACATCGTCGCGCCCGGAGCCGACTCGGGGGCCGCCTTGATGAAGGCCGTGCACGCCGCGAGGAAGACCGCACCCTTGTACCCTGTCGACCGCAGGTTCTTCACAAGCTGGACGCAGACCGACTCGTTGGGTGACGCGATGAGACCGGCGACGTCGGGATTGGTCGACGCGACGGTGGAGGCGACCGCGCTGAAGTTCGGATTGGTCGGTGAGAAGTAGACCCCGGTCGCCTTGAGTCCCAGGGCGGCGGACAGCGGCTTGAGCTGGTTGTCCACCGTGTTGTGCCCCGAGGGGGTGTCCTGCAGGGCCAGGGTCACCGAGGTCATCCCCTCGGACTTGAATCCCTGGAGCGCGCCCACGAGGAACGATGCCTGCGGTGCCGCGAAGAAAACGCGGCCCTCCGCCTTGCTTCCCGTCGTCTGGTCGAAGGGAATCTGGCCGACAAGCGGGATCCTGGCCGCGACGAGGGTGTCGATGCCGGCGCTCGAGCTGTAGTTGAAGCCGTCGAACGCTGCGACGACGCCATCCTGCACGAACTTGTTGGCGCACGAGATCGTGGTCTCCGGCGTGCCGTCGACCGAGCAGTCCTCGACCTCGATCGGACGGCCGTCGATCCCGTGGAGTTCGCTGTTGACGTACGCGACGGCGCCTTCCATTCCAGCGATCGCGCCGGGCAGGGAGCCCACTCCCGCCGCTGGCTTGAAAAAGCCCACCTTGATCGGCGCGCCGGTCGCGGTGACCTCGCCAGTCGTCTCGTCTGAACCACTCCCGCAGGCAGTCGTCGCCGCGAAAACGATGCTCAGGCCCAGACCGACGATGACGCACGACCGTTTCCCTGGTAACCGCATGGGTCCCCCGCTTCTCGATACCGGGCTTCTGGTCCGGCCGCGTCACGTCCCCTTGGGCGCGGGTGCGCGGCCTCGCCACTGGCGAGGAAGTTAGCCATAGATGAGGATGACGTCAACCTCTTCTTTTTCCCTGGCCAGGCCTGACCCGACCCGGCGGGATCACCGGTACGGCCGGTGATCCCGAGCTGCGGGCTGCGGGCGACACCCGCCTGACGCGCGCGGGGCGTGGGGCACGCGGGGCGCGCGGCGGACGCGGGCGGGTCGCGGTGCGGGCGGGACGGATCGGGACTCGACGCGGGGCGGGTTCGCGAGAGATCGGAGCCCGCCGCATCCTCCCGTGGCATCAGGAGGTCAGCGGCCCGCCGGGTCGGCTCCGTACCATCGCTAGAGCCTGTGGTGGGGGCAGATGCATGCCGGCGCCGCACCCGTGAAGCAGAGGAGATGAGGTCTGGCCATGCCGACGCCTGCCGCTGGTCGGAATCGGGCGAACGATGCGGAGAGCCCACGCCGTACACGGAACGACCCTCGTCGCGAGACCACGCCACGGCGTCTCGTCGAAGCGGCAAGGGTTGTTTTTGAACGTGACGGCTTCTACAACTCTCGCCTCTCCGACATCAGCGCTGAGGCGAAGGTGGCCTCGGGCACGCTTTACAACTACTACCGCTCGAAGCACGATCTCCTGTACGAGGTGATGAAGGACGTCTCCGCCGAGCTGACCGCGCCGGCACCAGGCCACGTCAGCGGCCAGCTCGACCCGGTACGCCGCATCGAGGAGGTGAACCGGGTCTACGTCGAGGCCTTCCAGCGGAATGCTGGCGTGCTGCGGGCGGTGTACCAGGCCCGCGACGACGACGAGCGACTGAAAGCCCAGTGGTACGAGGTGGCCGAGCACTTCCAGGGCCGCGCGACCCGAGCGATCACCGGGTGGCAGGCGGCGGGACTGGCCTACACCGACCTGGATCCGCGGTATACCGCCCATGCGCTGACATTCATGGTCGAACGCATGGTCATGGCGTGGTCTTATGAAGGGCTCGACTACGACCGGGAGACGCTGATCGACACGGCCAACAAGATCTGGGAGAGATCTCTCGGCCTGCCGGTGAAAAGCAATCCGCCCACTCGGTGACGCCTAACGCACACCCACGATTCGCAGAGCGAACTGACTGTACTGCCAGATGACGGCATCCTCCGTCAGCTCACCATCGTCGCGGAACCAGACCGCGACGCCCATCACCGGGTCGAGGATGGCGTACGAGGCCAGCCGCGCGGACGCCATCTCGAACAACCCCGCGCGCATCCCGGCCTCGATCAGGCCACGAAAACGGACCCGTTCGGGTGCTACTCGTCCAGGTCTGTCGGGACGACCAGAACGGGCCGCTTCGCCCAGTTGACCACCCGATGGGAGACCGAGCCGGTCAGCAGCCGCTCCAGGACGACCCCGCCGCCGTGCCGGGTGCCGATGACGATCGCGTAGGCGTCGACGCTGTCGGCCACGGCAAGCAGGTGCGCCGCGGGATCCCCGGCCAGGACGTGCAACCGCCAGGGCACGGCTCCGCCCGCCAGTGTCCGTTCCGCCAGCGTGCGGACCTCCCTGGTCCGGGCATCCTGGTCAGCCCTGAGGAACCGCTCGGACAGGTTCCGCCCGGGCACCGTGGAGACCATCGCGCGGATCTCGCTGCGGCTGAAGGGCTGGACGTGGACGACATCGAGTTCCGCGCCCAGCTGCCGCGCGAGGTCAGCCGCCCGGACCAGGGCGGCGGGAGCTGCTTCCCGGGTGTCGACCCCGACAACGATGTGCTGCATACCCACAGGGTTTCCGCCAGCGGCCCGGCTAGGCCTGGTCCGGCGGGTCGCCGGCGGACTCCTCCCGCGGCCACGGAGGGCACGCGGACCGGATCCAGGGGTGTCCGATCAGGCTGACATCTAACGCCCGCGTGCCCGTCCTCCGGAGTCGGCGCCTGGGTACCCAGACCGCGAACATGGGGAGTCGCTCCCGATGTCGGGACGCCCCGCCGCGCCGAGAGTGGAGACACCGGACGGCAGCGGGCCGTCGGATCGAAAGGAGCAGACCATGCCTCGCTTTGTCATCGAGCGCGAGATCCCCGGCGCCGGGAACCTCAGCCAGGAGGAGCTGGCCGAGATCGCGCAGACCTCCAACGAGGCCGTCGCGTCGCTGGGGGTGCCCTACACCTGGGTGAACAGCTACGTCACCGACGACAAGATCTACTGCGTGCACGAGGCGGAGGACGCGGAGACCATCCTCGAGCACGCCCGTCGCGGTGGCTTCCCGGCCAACAACGTCTCGGCCGTCGCGAACGAGTTCGGCCCGCAGACCGCCGCGACCGCGGCCCCGCGGTGACCGCGGCCCCGATGACGGGGCCGACGCTCCGGCGGGGCGCTCGAACCTTTCACCTTGGCGCCCCGCCCGCCCGCCTCTACCCTGACCACGTGGATCTCCTCGAACGGGACCGCGAGGTCGCCGTCGTCCGCGCGGCGATCGACCGGGCGGCGGCCGGGCAGGGGTCGGGCGTCGCGGTCACCGGGGAGTCGGGCGCGGGCAAGTCGGCCCTCCTCGCGGCGGCCCGCGCGGCCGCGCCCGGCCCGCGTTTCCTCCTCGGCGGCTGCGACCCGCTTCTGACGCCCCGGCCGCTCGGTCCGTTCCGCGACATCGCCGCGGCCGCCGGCCTGGGACCGCTGCTGCCCGGTGAGGACAGGGTCAAAGGTGAGAAGGCCCGCGACAGCGGCGCGGAGCTGGCGCTCGCCGGCGTCTGCGAGCGGATCTACGAAGCGCTGCGCGACGAGACGACAGTCCTGGTGGTCGAGGACCTGCACTGGGTCGACGCCGCCTCGGTCGAGGTGCTGCGCTTCCTCGCGCGCCGGGTCGACGCGATGTCGCTGGCGCTGCTCGTGAGCTACCGGGACGACGAGATCGGTCCAGGTCACTCGGCTCGCCCGCTGCTCGGCGACTTCGCCCGGCTGGCCGGCCTGCGGACCCTCGGCCTTCGGCCGCTGTCCCTCGACGCCGTCCGCGCCGTCGTCGGGGGCACCCGGCTGGAACCGAGCCGCGTGCACGAGCTGACCGGCGGCAACCCGTTCTTCGTCACCGAGATCGCCAAGGAGCCCGACCGCCCGCTGCCGACCTCGGTGCGCGACGCGGTGCTCGCCCGCACCGCCGACGTCACGGCGGACGACGTCGAGGTGCTGCAGATGGTGGCGACCGCGCCGGACCGGCTCGACGACCGGGTGCTGCCCGCACTCGGCGTCGACCTGCCCACGTTGCGCCGCCTCGACACGACCGGCCTGCTCACCCGGGCCCGCGGCGGTCTGGTCTTCCGGCACGAGCTCGCGCGCCAGGCCGTCGAGAGCACGATCCCACCGGGCGGCGCCCCCCGGCTGCACGCCCGCCTGCTGGCCGCGCTGGAGCAGATCGAGCCGCGCGATCCCGCCGTCCTCGCCCACCACGCGGTCGCGGCCCGCGACGGGGCCCGGGCGGCCGAGTACGCGACGGCCGCCGGCCGCCAGGCGATCCAGGCCGGTTCGCACAGCGAGGCGGCGACGTTCTTCGAGACGGCGCTGGAGCACCTCGGAACGGCGCCCGCGCTCGACCGGGCCGACCTGCTCCACAGGCTCGCGATCGAGCAGTACATGACCAGCCGCCTCAGGGAGGCGATCGCCACCGTGAGCGCGACGTTCCCGCTCTGGCAGCAGGCCGGCGACCAGGCTGGACTCGCGGCGGCGTACGACACCTGCGCCGTGTTCGAGTACTACAACGGCCGGCGCCGGCAGGCGGAGGCACACGCCGGGCGCGCCGCCGCCCTCTCGGCCGGGCCGGAGCTGGAGCAGTCCCACGCCCGCGCGCACACGACCCGGGGCTACCTCGCCTACATGCGCGGCGAGGTGACCCTGGCCCGCCGCTACCTCGACGGCGCGATCGACGCCGCGGACCGCCACAGCCAGGCGGAGCTGGCCCAGCGCGGGCGCATCCTGCGGACCTCCGCCGCCCTGCTGGCCGGGGACACCGGCGCGCGGACCCCGCTGGCCGACGACATCGAGCGGGCCCGCGCCCACGGCTGGGACGAGCTCGCGTCGACCGGCTACTCCAGCCTCGCCAACCTCGACGTGGAGCAGCGGCGCTACCGCGAGGCCGAGCACGTCCTCGACGAGTCCCTGCCCTTCACCGTCGAGCGCGACATCCCGATCTGCCGGCACTGGCAGACTGCCGTACGCGCGCGGCTGCACTTCGCCCGCGGCCGGTGGAGCGCGGCGGTCGAGGACGCGGAGCAGGTGATCGAGGATCGCGGCATGCCGCTCGCGACGCTGTGGCCGCTTCTCGTCACCGCCCTGGTCCCGCTGCGCCAGGGCGCGGACGTCCCGGCCGCCGCCTCACTCGCCACCCTGGACACCGCCTGGGACCTCGCCGGACACCTCGACGAGCCGCTGCGCCGGCTGGCGGTGCTCTCCGCGCTGGCCGAGCGGATGTGGCTCACCGAGGTGTCCGACCCCCGGGTCATCCGCGCGGCGGCCGCGATCGCCGAAACCGGGACGCGCGCCGGTACTGCCGGCGGGGCCGGCGGGGCGGGGATCGCCGGGACAGCCTGGGCCGCCGGCGACCTCGCGGTCTGGCTGTCCCGGCTCGGGCTGCTGAGCCAATGGCCCGACGAGGTCGCGCCGCCGTTCCGGCTCAGCCTCGCGGGCGATCACGACGAGGCCGCGTCGTGGTGGCGCCGCACCGGTGAGCCCTTCACCGCGGCAATGGCCCTGTGCGACTCCCCCGACCCCGGCCAGCGGGCACGCGGCGTGGAGCTGCTGGACCAGCTCGGCGCCACCGGCACCGCCGACCGGCAGCGGGCGGCCCTGCGTCGCGACGGCATCACTCAGCTTCCCAGGCGGCCCCGCACGAGCACCCGGGCGAACCCGGCGGGCCTGACGAACCGTCAGCTCGACGTCGCCAAGCTGGTCGCCCGAGGGCTGACCAACGCCGAGATCGCCACCCGCCTGTACATCTCGGTGAAGACCGCCGACCATCACGTCTCCGCCATCCTCACCAAACTGGACCTGCCCACCCGCCGGGCCGTAGCCCTGCGCGCCGACGAGCTCGGCCTCGTCTGACCCGGCACGCAACAGGACCCCGCGCGGTCTGCGCTGTCTGCCGCGTCAGGCGGCCGGCAGTCGTTCGCCCGCCGGCGGCTACCGGACGATGCCCCGGACGCGGGCGAGGTTCTGGACGATGGCATAGGGGCCGTCGGCGGCGCCGGGCCGCCGGGAGATGACCCGCACGACCGGGAAGCAGGTGCCGGCCTTCGCGAAGGTGTGCGTGGTGGTCACCCGGGCCTCACGGTCGGGGCCGTCGACCTTGGCCTGTTCCGGGTAGGCGCCGCTGCCGTCGAAGTCCCATTCGACATTGACGATCTCCCCGGTGCCGGGCGGCGTCTCCAGCGCGGGGTCCGCAAGCATGATCGTGCGCGGTGCGATCGCGCGCAACCGAGTACCCGGACGCGGTCAGACCGCGGCTGACCAGTTCTCGTGCGGGTCGGCTCCGGCCGTGCCAGGCGGGGGCGCGGTCAGGCGGCGGCGCGCTCACTGACGGGCCGGCGGCGCAGGTTCAGGTGCTGGAGGGCCGGGGGCACGTACGCGGACTGGTCGGGCAGGCCGACGTCGGTGCCGGGCGGGACGATCTCGTCGATCCGGTCGAGGATGTCGTCGGTGAGCGTGACGTCGAGGCTGGCGAGCAGGTCGTCGAGATGCTCCTTCGTGCGCGGCCCGATGAGCGCACTGGTCACCCCGGGATGAGCGATCGCGAACGCCATCGCGAGATGCGTCATCGGCAAGCCCGCCTGCTCGGCGAGCGGGACGAGCTGCTCGACGGCGTCGAGCCGGCGCTCGTCGCCGAAGCTCGTGAAGACGGTGGCCCGGCGCAGGTCGGTCGGCTGACCCCTGCGGACCCGACCGGTGAGCATTCCCTTCGCGAGCGGGCTCCAGACGAGTGTGCCCATCCCGTAGCGCTGGGCGACGGGCAGCACCTCGGTCTCGATGCCGCGGTTGAGGATCGAGTAGGTCGGCTGCTCGGTGCGGAACCGCTCCAGGCCGCGCCTCTCGGCCACCCACTGGGCCTCGACGATGTCGGAGGCGGGCATCGCGGACGACCCGATCGCGCGGACCTTGCCGGCGTGGATCAGGTCCGACAGCGCGGAGAGCGTCTCCTCGATGTCGGTGTCCGGGTC
Source organism: Frankia sp. Mgl5 (assembly GCF_023242985.1). Lineage (NCBI taxonomy): Bacteria > Bacillati > Actinomycetota > Actinomycetes > Frankiales > Frankiaceae > Frankia > Frankia sp. Mgl5. The sequence continues at coordinate 52,852 of NZ_JALKFY010000687.1, forward strand.
TGGCCGGTGCACCTGGTACAGGTCGATGTGGTCGGTCTGCAGGCGGCGCAGCGAGTTGTCGACCTCGGCCATGATCCAACGCCTGGAACTGCCTCGCTGGTTGGGATCGTCGCCCATCGGCAGGTGCAGCCTGGTCGCGAGGACGATGGTGTCGCGGCGCCCCTTGAGGGCCCTGCCGACGATCTCCTCCGACTCCCCGTGGGAGTACGCGTCGGCGGTGTCCACGAAGTTGATTCCCGCGTCCAGTGCCGTGTGGATGATGCGGACCGAGTCGTCGTGGTCGGGGTTGCCGCCGGCCCCGAACATCATCGCGCCGAGCGCGTAGGGGCTGACCTTGATTCCGGTCCGGCCGAGGGTGCGGTACTGCATGCGGTCTCTCCTCAGGTTGCGGTCGGGCTGGTGAGCGCTCGCCTGGTGCCGTACTCTGACCGTAAACGGAACGCTCTTCCGGAACTATACGGAACAGCTTTCCGGTTATGCAAGCGAGGGCTGTGCCAGCGAAGGAGTGCCGTGAGGGAGACCGCGTGGTGGTGGACGGGGGCGGTGTCATGACGCCCCCGTCACCGGCCGGAGCCAGCCCAGCCGGCCCAGCCGGGCCCGCCGGGCCTGGCGCCGCCGAGCGGGCGCCGCGGCGGCTGCGCGCCGACGCGCAGCGCAACATCGACGCCCTGCTCGTCGCGGCGAAGGCCGTCTTCGCCACCTCCGGCGTGGACGCACCGGCGAAAGAGATCGCCGACCTGGCCGGCGTCGGGGTCGGAACGCTGTACCGGCACTTCCCGCAGCGCTCAGACCTCGTCAGGGCCGTGTTCCAGCACGAGGTGGATGCCTGCGCCGACGCCGCACCGGCGCTGGCCGCGGCACACGAGCCGGCAGCAGCCCTCGCCCGATGGCTGCACCGGTACACCGAGTTCCTCGCGACCAAGCGAGGGCTCGCCACGGCCCTGCACTCCGGCGACCAGGCGTTCGACGCCCTGCCCGGCTACTTCATGGGGCGGCTTGAACCCACCCTCGGGTCACTGCTGGAGGCCGCGACGGCAAGTGGCGAGATCCGCGCCGGCATCAGCGCCAGAGACCTGCTGTATGCCGTCGCCCACCTCTGCCTGCCCGTGGCCGACGGCGGCGCCTCCTACAGCCAGCGCATGGTCGCGCTCCTCATCGACGGGCTGCGCTACGGCGCCGGTGCGAGCCAGTCCCGCAAGCCTGATCACGATGGCCCTTGATCGGACAGGTTCACGTCCACCTCGACGTCAGCCGTCGGTTCGTGCCCATCACCGATCGGTTCGCGGGTCAGCAGCCGCCGAGTGATGGATTCCAGGCGGGACGCCGCTGCGCCGCTGCATGATGGGCCGTCCACGCCGACGCCGACGCGGCGCTACTGACCCGGGCGAGGGCAGGCTCCGGTTCAGGCACTCGCGAGGCCGTTTGAGGTGCGCACGATGTTCACGATGCCACGCATGATGTCGGTCAGCCCGTA
>NZ_JALKFY010000110.1:0-276 GCF_023242985.1 Frankia sp. Mgl5
GCCGCCCCACAGCGTGGCGCCGCCGCTGATGTAGAAGTCCTTGACGGCAGGCTTGCCGTCTTCGCGCAGGCCTATCTTCGGCATCTGCCAGCCCGCGCCCTCGCCCTGGCCGCTGAGCAGGTCGTTGAAGCAGTCCAGCATGATGTCGTCCACGCCGCCCTCGTCGTCGGGGCGGCCGAAGTCGTGCACCAGCAGCGGGCCGGCCCAGGTGGTGGCGCCGGTCCTGGCCAGCAGGGCCAGCGACAGCGCCGTGAAGTCGCTCAGGCCCACGAAGCG
>NZ_JALKFY010000111.1:0-275 GCF_023242985.1 Frankia sp. Mgl5
GTATTGTCGCAGCCTACAGTAGCCAACAAGCATTGGGTCTATGAGCAATATGATCATATTGTCCGTGCCTCCACGGCGGTAAAACCTGGTTCAGCCGCTGCGGTAGTGATGATTCGCGGTACCCGTAAAGCTTTGGCGATGAGCACAGACTGTAACGGACGCTACGTTTATCTCGATCCTCGGGTAGGCGGTGCGATTACCGTTGCCGAGTCGGCCCGCAACGTGGTCTGCTCCGGTGCGGAGCCTTTGGCGATTACCGATTGCCTCAATTTCGG
>NZ_JALKFY010000112.1:0-275 GCF_023242985.1 Frankia sp. Mgl5
GTTTAAGAAAAAGGAGAAGCGGGAAGGCGACCACGCCGTCTTTGCCGAGTAATTACACGGCTTCCGGCGTATTGTCAGATCGAGTCCCGGACCCGTTTTGCCCAAGGCCGTTTGGCAGCTTGCGGAACATCTGTTGGGTGATCAACGCACTGATTAACGTGCAAAGCAGAATGATGCTGAACACTCCAAGCGGCGGCATCCAACCGGAGAGACCGATCACCAGCGGCGCAATAAAACGGGCGATGGTAAATTGCAGGCTGGACGCCCCCATATAT
>NZ_JALKFY010000113.1:0-275 GCF_023242985.1 Frankia sp. Mgl5
TGCCCAGCCAGGCGCCTGTTGTTTAACTGTTGCAGTGTGCGTGCAAAAACGCCAGTGCGGTTCGTCCCAATACTTCCGCAGCAATCAGCATGGCCCGTTCATCCACATCAAACCGGGGATGATGATGTGGAAAGGAGGCTCCCAACTCTGGGTTGCCCGCCCCCACCATGATATAAGCGCCGGGGACACGCTCCAAATAGTAGGAGAAATCCTCGCCAATCATCAACGGCTTCATCTTCTCCACCTGGGCAAGGCCTACAACTTCAACCGCCGCT
>NZ_JALKFY010000114.1:0-275 GCF_023242985.1 Frankia sp. Mgl5
ACCCGGGAGCGGCGGAGAGCACGGCGAACAATTTCAAGGATCTTTTCCGGTGAGCTCACCAGCTCGTCCCCAATCACTTTCTTGGCGATTTCGATGCTGAGCTCCACAAGAAACGGTTCAGCTTCTGCGACGATCCGGTCTTTTTCCAGATAGGCCGTAGAGAGAACATCGCGCGCGGTCTGGATCTTGTCATTCTCTTCCTCAAGCGCCATCGCTTTGCCCTCTTCAATCCCCTGCTGGACGCCAGCTTGTTTTCCTTTTTCCTGCATGTCGGC
>NZ_JALKFY010000115.1:0-275 GCF_023242985.1 Frankia sp. Mgl5
CTTTTGAGGTGGGAATGTACCAGCTAGGCGGCATGGGCATGTTTCTCAGCGACAAGGAGTTGCAGATCGGCCGCGGCGAGCCGATTAGCGATACCGCCAAAGTGCTCTCCCGTTACGTTGACGCGATCATGATTCGCACCCACGCGCATTCCTATGTGGAAGAGCTGGCTCACCATGCCTCCATCCCGATTATTAACGGATTGACCGATCAGTTTCATCCTTGCCAGGCGCTCGCCGATATGCTCACCATTTTGGAGCATAAAGGACAACTGCAG
>NZ_JALKFY010000116.1:0-275 GCF_023242985.1 Frankia sp. Mgl5
GGCCAATATCTCCTTCTCCGTCGTACTGTCGAGGTTTCCCGTCGGCTCATCTGCGAGTACGATGCCCGGGTTGTTGACCAGAGCACGAGCAATACTGACGCGCTGCTGCTGACCGCCGCTCAATTCGTTTGGCTTATGATGGGTCCGTTCCGCCAGCCCCACTTTTTCCAGGATTTCTTTTGCCCGTGCCCGTCTGCTCCGCTTGCTTTCCCCGGAAAAAATAAGCGGCAGTTCCACGTTTTCCAGCGCCGTCAGATTAGGCAGCAGATTATATG
>NZ_JALKFY010000117.1:0-274 GCF_023242985.1 Frankia sp. Mgl5
CAATAACCGGATGCTTTTGCAGGCTTTGGTCGCTGCCTGCACCCTGCAGGGAGTGGAGATGTTGCCCGGAACAGTCGTAACCCAATTACTGACGGGAGCTGAACAAAGGGTAGCGGGTGTAATGACAACGGCGGGCAGCAGACATGCAAAGCATACTGTTGTAGCCGCGGGCGCATGGGCGGGAATCATTGCCCAATTGTTAGGCGTGTCACTGCCGATTCGTCCTGTTCGCGGACAGGTTGCAGCAGTCGCATCTGGCGGAATTCCGTTGCGT
>NZ_JALKFY010000118.1:0-274 GCF_023242985.1 Frankia sp. Mgl5
GAACGGTATTGCCTACTTGCTGGAATATGGCGTGATGCTGAAAAAACACGGGGAAGAATCGGCGCAAAATCTGGTGATGGGCACCGTCCACCAGGCGATGCTGGTTATTCGTCGCCATGCTCGCAGCGAGGTGCGTGCAGCGAGCTTTACGGTTTGGGTAGCGCAGCAGGAAGCAACGCTCGCCGTGATTATTGCTCCGGCCCTCTACGATTTGTTTGAGGTGGTGCACACCTCCGAAGAGGAAACGAATCCATTTTCCCGTTTTCTGCTGCCG
>NZ_JALKFY010000119.1:0-274 GCF_023242985.1 Frankia sp. Mgl5
CTCTTCTTGTTTCATCTTTATTGATGATCCCGACCGTCTTCATATCCTTGATGGCGGCGTAAATGTGCTGCGCGGCGAACAGGTTCTTGATCCGTTTGTCTTCCACCTTGCCGAACCCCGTCTCTTCCACAGCCATCGCGGCCAGCCGTGTTGCTTCCGCTTCCGCAGCCTTGGCCATGCTTTGGACGATGGCATCAATCTGCGATTGATTCATCTTCTCCAGCAGCTTCTGCGCTTGCTTCGCTTCCTGAAGAAAATTTCTCACCTCTTGAAT
>NZ_JALKFY010000688.1:0-227 GCF_023242985.1 Frankia sp. Mgl5
CTAAGCCCTGGCCATGGACGGGGGTTAAAAAATATGGCACTGACTATTCGGTACGCTGTTGAGTTCTCAAGGAGCAGATGCGACCGTTCTTTGCCTCTCGGCGCTGCCCGGTGCGTCTTTTTCAGCTTACTTGGCGTTTCTGGCCTTTGTCAAACCGCTCTGCGTTGGCTGGCGATTTAGACTTCGGCTTGGCTGTTTGCCGTATCCGTTTCGGCCTTTCGGCCCCG
>NZ_JALKFY010000688.1:327-52932 GCF_023242985.1 Frankia sp. Mgl5
GCTGCGGCGACTCGGTTAAGTTACCGAGACTTTCGGGTTTGTGTCAAATCACTCCGGCTGAGCCGGTGACTGCCACTTTGCCGTATCCGTTTCGGCCTTTCGGCCCCGGCTGCGGCGACTCGGTTAAGTTACCGAGACTTTCGGGTTTGTGTCAAATCACTCCGGCTGAGCCGGTGACTGCCACTCTTTCAAACCTTACCGCATCGTTTTCGGGCCTCTTCCTCGGGGGGTCTGTGCCTCCTCGGAGGATCCTGGCCCGCCAACGCCCCGGACTGTTCGTCCTGGGTGGGCGGCGAGATGGAACTATACACGAGCGATCCGCGGGGGTGTGGGGACCACCCCGACATATGCAATCCAGGCCTGGGCCGGCCCCGCCCCCACCCGCCGCCGAGCCCGGCGAAGGCTCCCCGACCGCCTGTTACCGGCCGCTGCCCGGCTTCCCCGGGGCCCCGCAGGCCTGCCCACGGTGGGTCTCTCCCGGCGAGTTCCGACGATTGCCTCCCGGCGTCGCCGCTTCAGGACTGCTACCCCATATCGAGCGCCCCAACACCCCTGCCCGCGGAACATCCGTGGCCGGGTATCGCACGCTTTCGACGTCCATGACCGGGTATCAGTGTTCTCGCGGTTGCCTGCTGCGCCCGGGTGGCTTCCGATGTGCCCGAGAGCTGCCGGCTCGCGTTTCAGGGCCGTGGACGTCCACCCGCCGCCTCGGAGCGCTCGGCCGCCCACCGTGCCCAGCCGGCCAGGGCCTCGTACAGCCGCGCTCCGCCCTCGATCGCCAGGCGCAGTGACCGGTTCTGTGGGGTGTCGGGGAAGTCGCCGCGGTCGGTGGCCTGCGCATAGGCGCGGTACCGGCCGGCCGCCGACGCGAAGAACTCGGCCTCGCGCACCAGGTGCTGGTTGAGGTCCGCCGGTTCCATGAGCCAGAAGAAGAACGACCGCAGCAGCGACTGGAGCCGCATGGTGTGGTCGACCTCCGACGGCTCACGCAGCCAGCGCCTGATCTCGTCCAGGCCGGAGTCGGTGATCCGGTAGGCCTTGCGGCCGCGGGGGCCCTCGCTGTCGATCTCGATCAGGCCGTCGCCGGCGAGCCGGCTCAGCTCCCCGTAGATCTGCGGGTGCCCGGCCGGCCAGACGGCGCCCAGCACCTGCTCGAATCGCCTCGTGAGGTCGTAGCCACTGGCCGGACCCTCCGCGAGCAGCCCCAGCAACCCGTGACGTAGCGACACTCAGACACCTCCCGCTCCCAGCTCGACACCGAGCGTAACCGTCGGTGGCGCGGACCGCCCCTGCTCAGGAGCCGGGGGCGGCGGGACCGGGAGAGGCTTCGCGACCTGGAGACGACCTCAGCGCCCCGGGAACGGCGACGGCCGGGTGCGGCCCCCGGGCAGAGAGGGAACGCACCCGGCCATCCTGCGCCCGGTCAGGACGGCCCGGTCGCGGGCCGTCCCGGATGGAGCGGCTCGGCTGGTCAGCCGGCCTTGTGCTTCTGGATCTCCTCGGTGAGCTGCGGGACGACGTTGAACAGGTCACCGACCAGTCCGTAGTCCGCGAACTCGAAGATCGGGGCCTCGGGGTCCTTGTTGACCGCCACGATCGTCTTCGAGGTCTGCATGCCGGCCCGGTGCTGGATGGCGCCGGAGATCCCGACCGCGATGTACAGCTGGGGCGACACCGTCTTACCGGTCTGGCCGACCTGGTTCTGGTGCGGGTACCAGCCGGCGTCGGTCGCGGCGCGCGAGGCGCCGACGGCCGCGCCGAGCGTGTCGGCCAGCTTCTCGACCAGCGCGAAGTGCTCGGCGGCACCCAGGCCACGGCCTCCGGAGACGACGACCTGGGCCTCGGTGAGGTCCGGACGGCCGGACTTCGCCTCGACGACGCGGTCCACGATCTTCGCGCCCTTCGCGGCGTCGGAGATCGCGATGTCGACCGGGGTCTCCACCGGGGTCGTCGGCGCGGCCTCGGGTGCGGTCGAGTTCGGCCGGACGACGACGATCGGGGTGCCCTTGGTGACCTTCGAGTTGACGATCGTCGAACCGCCGAAGATGCCCTGGGTGGCCGTCAGGTCGGAGGTGAGCGCGGTGGCGTCCCAGATCAGGCCGGAATCCGTGCGGGCGGCCGTGCGGGCCGCGACCTCACGGGAGTCCGGCGTGGCCGCGGCCAGGACCGCCACGGGCGAGACGTCCGCGACCAGCTTCGACAGGACCTCGGCCGCCGGCGCCCCGATGTAGTCGGCGACGTCTTCGGACTCGACCAGGTAGACCTTGGCCGCGCCGTACTGGGCCAGGTACTCCTTCGCCTTGGCGTAGCTGCCCGGGCCGCCGAGGAACACCGCCGACGGCTCGCCGATCGTGCGGGCCAGCGTCAGCAGCTCGGCCGTGACCTTCTTCGGCTCGCCATCGCTGTGCTCGACGAGTACAAGAACTTCAGCCATCGAACAACAACCCCTCAGATGAGCTTCTGGGCCGCGAGGAACGCAGCGACCTTCGCGCCGCCGTCGCCCTCGTCCTTGACGATGGTGCCGCTCTGGCGCGGCGGTGCCGGCTGCGCGTCGACAACCGTGGACGTCGCCCCGGCGAGGCCAACCGAGCCCGCGTCGAGACCGGCGTCGGCGGCCGAGAGCTTGGTCAGCGGCTTCTTCTTGGCCGCCATGATGCCCTTGAACGAGGGGTAACGCGGCTGGTTGATCTTCTCGACCACACCCACGACGGCCGGCAGGGTCGCCTCGACGAGCGCGTAGCCGTTGTCGGCGAGGCGCTCGACGGAGACCTTGTTCGCGCCCGGGTCGACCGTGACCTTGCGGGCCTGCGTGAGCTGCGGCAGACCGAGACGCTCCGCGATGAGGGCGCCCATGACGCCGCCCCGGGCGTCGGAGGCCTCCGAGGAGGTGATGATCAGGTCCGGCGAGAGCGCGGAGATCACCTTCGCCAGCGCGGCGGAGGTGGCGAGGGCGTCGGAGCCGTGCAGCGACTCGTCGGTCAGGTGCACCGCCTTGTCAGCGCCCATCGAGAGAGCCTTGCGGATCGTCTCGACGGCCTTCTCCGGCCCCATCGTGACGACCGTCACCTCGCCGCCATGGGCTTCCTTGATCTTCAGGGCCTCTTCGACCCCGTACTCGTCCATCTCGTTCATGACGTTGTCGACGCTCTTACGGTCGACCGTCTTGTCCGAGGCGTCGAGCTTCTTCTCCGCCCAGGTATCGGGAACCTGCTTGACGGTAACCACGATGTTCACGCCTTGGGGCCTCCGTAGCCAGCAATATCGATGTCGGTCCTCCACGCATCGTCGCATCTGACGCCCTGACATGCCCGATGATCGGCGCCGTGATGCAGGCCGCAATCCGCCCGCTCCTGGCATGTCAGCCCGGCGGCGACGGACATCCGGGAGACATCATCCGGACACAACGGCGCCGGCCGGCGCAGCCGCGACCGGCGTATTACGACACGGCCGCCCACCCACGGCGACGCCCGCCGACCGCGAGCGGTGGTGACATGGTGACGGCGCGGCGGCGGGACGGATGCCGCCCACCGGGCGCGTCCGCCGGGCGGACCGATCTGACGGACCGGCCATCGACGCCGCCCGGCACCGCTACGGCACCGCCGCGACGGCACCGCCGCGACGGCGGTCCGGTTTGCCATGGTGCTTCCCACTTCGACCGCTCCTACCGCAAGAGGCCCGGGTCCCACCGTGACCGTGCATTCTGGCCCACTACTGCACACCCTCTTCCTGAATGTGTGACCAATCGGCTACTTTCTGCCCCATGAGGTAGCCGAGGGCCTGGTAAAGGCCCATCCGGCCACATCGAGCAGACGGGGGTTCAATGACCGCGGAAGAACTCATGGTGGCCGGGCCACCCCTGACCCTGTCGGGCCCGCACATCCCTGCCACCCAGCTCCCGAACAGCCAGGTCCCGGCGCCGTTGATGGCATCCACCGGGCGCGCCAGGCCGGCGGCGAAGGCTGCCGCGGGCAAGGCCACCGGCGGGACGTCCACCGGCACGGGTGGCGCCGGCGGCGCCAGCAACACCCGCGCAGGCGGCACCAGGGGTGCCGGTGCCAGCCCCGACACCGGCGAATCCGGCACGCCGACCCTGTTCTCCCGCCTGCTCGCCGAGGCCAACGTCTCCGACACCCGCTTCGCACGTCAGGTCAACAACCGCGCCCGATCCCAGCGCCGCATCGAGCTCGGCCTGGCCCGGACGACCGTCGGGCACTGGCGCCGCGGCATGCGGCCCCGGGACCCGATGGTCGCCGAGCTGGCCGCGGCCGAGCTCTCCGTCCTCGTCGGCTACCCGGTGACCCCGGCCGACCTCAGCTGGCGGGGCGAAGCCAGCGAACGCGACGACCTCGGCCTCGTCATCGCGGACCTCCCCGACGACAACCTGCGAACACTCGCCGGACTTTCGGGACGAGACATGCGGCGACGTGACGTCCTGCACGACGGGGCGGCCTTCGTCGCCACCGCCTTCGCCGACCCCGTGCTGTCCAGTCTCACCGGCGTGATCCGCCGGATCAGCGCGGACGTCCCGTCCTCCCCGTCCGGCGGAGCGATGATCCGGGACATGACCGAGACGTTCCGCCGGCTGGACGCCCGGTTCGGGAGCAGGGAGATTCGACCCCAGGTCGTGACGTTCCTGCACGACCGGACACGCGCGGCCGTGGAGGGACCGGCCGACACCGACACCTTCGGCGCCCTCGCCGAGCTGGCCCAGTTCAGCGGCTGGCTCGCCCAGGACTGCAACCGCCAGGCGCTGGCCCAGCGCTACTACATCCAGGCGCTGACCCTGGCCGAGCACGCCGACGACGTCATGATGTCCGGCCGGGTGCTGTCCGCCATGAGCGACCAGTCCGCGGCCCAGGGGCACAACCGGCACAGCCTGTCCCTGGCGCGCGCGGCGATCGACCGGTCCGCCCGGCAGTCCGCGCCGGCCGTGCAGGCGATGTTGCAGGACAAGCTGGCGTGGGCCCTCGCCCGCAACGGCGACGAGGCCGGCTGCATGCGCGCCCTGGACGCGCTGGAGCGCACGATCTCCCGCGAGCCCGGCGACGCCCCGTCCTGGGCCGGGCACTACAACGTCGGCGACGTGGCCGAGTGCCAGGGCCACTGCTTCCTCCTGCTGGGCCGGGCGGAGATGGCCGAGAAGCGGCTGCTGGAGGCACGTGACCTGCAGGGTCCGGCGCGGGCCCGGACCCGCGCGTACGCGGAGGCGGACCTGGCGCTGTCCTACCTGAAACGCCCGCGCCCCGAGCTCGAGGCGGCCCTCGAGGCCGGGTACCGGGCGGTGGAGGTGGCCGGCCCGGTGTCCTCCACCCGGATCGTCAACAAACTCGCCGAGCTGGACCGGACGATCGCCGGCTTCTCGAAAGCCGTCGCGGCCCGCGAGTGGCGCTCACGCGCCGCTGGTCTTGTGCGACCTCCCCAGCAGCGGCCGGAACCCGCCGTCGGCTGACCGGCGTGGACCGGGCACCCTATGTCCGGTGAGCCCCGCGAAGGGCATCGGCCGCCGCATCGGCCGACGCGCCCCCACCTCCAGCAACGGCACCAACATCGGCGGAGCTACCGACGGCGGCGGAAGCAGCGGAGGTAACGGCGGTGGGAGCGGCGGTGGTGCCGGCGGCAACGGCGGAAGCGGAAGCGGCGGGGGTGACGTCGGTGCCGGGACGGGCACGGGCATCGGTGCGGGCGACATCCCGGCGATCCCGTCCGACCCGCCCGGCCGGGCGGGCGGGACACATCCGCCGGCCCGGATCGCCCTGGTGCTCGCCGCCTGGGTCGCCACGGTGGCGCTCGCCGTCATCGCCGCGGTGCGCCTCGTCCACCTCGACGACGCGTTCGCCTGGCCGTTCGCCTCGTTCAACGCGCTGACACCGCTGCTGTACCTGCCGGTCTATGCGGCGCTCGCGATCGGCTTCGCGCTGCGGCGCAACCTGCTCATGATCTTCTGTGCGCTGCTCGTCGTCGCCCACCTGGCCTGGGCACTGCCCGAGGTCCTCCCCGGCGACGCCGACGACGTCCCGCAGGGCTCGGCCCGGCTGCGGGTGATGAGCGCGAACCTGCTCTACTCCAGCGCCGAGGCCGGCCGGCTGGGCCGGCAGATCGAGGCCGCCGACCCCGACGTCCTGGTGCTGGTCGAGCTCTCGCCGCTGACGTTGGCGGACGTCCAGGCGTCAGGTGCGCTGAAGGAGTACCGGTACTCCGAGGTCCACCCGCAGGACGGCGCGTTCGGCGCGGCGGTGTTCTCCCGCTTCCCGCTGTCGGACACGGCGGCACCCGAGGTGGCCGGCAGCATGTCACTGCGCACGACGGTGCGGGTCGACGAGCGCCGCTCCTTCGTCATGTACGCGGTACACACGATCTCGCCGACCAGCGGGGACTACGCGAAACGGTGGCGCGCCCAGCTCGACCAGCTCCGCGAGGACGTCGAGACGTCGAAACTGCCGGTCGTGCTCGCCGGCGACTTCAACGCCACCCGCGACCACCGTCCGCTGCGCCGGCTGCTCTCCGCCGGTGTGCGCGACGCCCACGACGTCCTCGGCGCCGGTTGGACGCCGACCTGGAACGCGAAAACGGTCGCGTTCCCACCGGTGCTGCGGATCGACCACGTCCTCGCGTCACCGGCCTTCGCGGTCACCGGCTACCAGGTCGGCTCCGAGTTCGGCAGCGACCACAAGCCGGTGACCGCCGACCTGGCCCTACGCTGACCAACCCGACCCCGGGCCTGCACTGACCGAGCCGGGCCGAGCCTCGTGCCGGCCGGCCCCGGGCCGCAGACCGAGCCGGGGCCGATGTCGGGTGCTGCGACGGCTAGCGGCCGACGAAGTCGGCCTTGCCCGGGCCGCGCTCGATGAACGAGTCCATGCCGTGGCGGCGGTCCTCGGTACCGAACAGGCCGATGAACAGCGCCGACTCCAACCGCAGCGCCTCGGAGAGCGCGAGGTCGCCGCCGTCGTCGATCGCCTGCTTCGCCGCGGCCAGTGCCAGGGCGGGCCCCGTGACGAAGCGACCCGCCATCCGCAGGGCCTCGGCGTACACCTCATCGGCCGGGACGACCTTGTCGGCCAGCCCGATCGCCTCCGCCTCGGCGGCCCGCACCTGCCGGCCACTGAAGACGAGATCCTTGGCCCGGGCCGACCCGACGAGCCGCGGCAGGCGCTGCGTGCCACCGGCGCCCGGGATCACACCGAGGGTGATCTCGGGCAGCCCGACCTTCGCGTTCTCGGCGAAGACCCGGAAGTCGGCACACAGCGCGAGCTCCAGGCCGCCGCCGAGGGCATAGCCCGTGACGGCCGCGACGACCGGCTTCGGGATACGCGCCACCAGGTCGAAGGCCGCGGCCAGATCGCGGACCCAGCCGGTGATGCCAGCGACGTCCAGCCCCGCCATCTCCTTGATGTCCGCCCCGGCGGCGAACACCTTCTCGCCGCCGTAGACGACAACGGCCCGGACGTCCGCCCGGGCGGTGGCCTCGAGGGCGGCGGCGCGCAGCTCAGCGGCAAGCGCCGCGTTGAGCGCGTTCATCGGCGGCCGGTCCAGCCTGATCGTCCCGACACCGTCGGAGACCTCGAGCCGCACGACCGCCATCGCCAAACCTCCGCATCGCCGCGAAACCATGAATCCTCATCACGATTCCGCGCATCCGTGAGCCACCCGCCCGCCGGAGACTCCCCCGCCGGGCCGCAGCCAACACTAGACGAGTAGGCCTCCACGTTCAGGCCGCCGACAACCACCCCAAGACCACACCCTTCCCCGGCGAGAGCCGAGCCGGGACCACTCCAGACGGGGCACCTCGGGCCCGGGTGGGGGCCGACAGGGTCCCGGCGTCGGCCAACCGGGTGCGCCGCGGGACGGGAAGTGACGCCGGTCACTTGGGATGGGTGGAGGTGAGAGTTCGGGGGACCACCGGATGATGTGGCGGTTAGCGTCGTTCCCATGATCCGCCCCGGCTCGGCCACCCCGCTCGGCGTGTGGTGGGACGGCGAGGGAGTCAACGTCGCCGTTGTGGCGCCCGGTGCCGACGCGGTGGATTTCTGTGTGTTCGACGGCCAGGACGGCCGGGACGGCTCGGGCGCCACCGGCCGCACCGACCTCGGCACCGACCCGGCCCCCGGAACGGACGGTGGCGCGGAGACCACTTCGGGTGGTGAGACGCGGTACCGGCTTCCCGAACGGGACGGCGGTGTCTGGCACGGTTACATCCCCGGTGTGGGCCCGGGGCAGGCCTACGGCCTGCGGGCCCATGGGCCGTACGCGCCCGGGCGCGGCGAGCGGTACAACCCGGCGAAGCTGCTGCTCGACCCCTATGCGCGCCGGGTCACGGGGAGCTTCGTGCCCCATCCGGCGGTGCACGGGTATGTGGCCGGCGATCCCTACGGGCAGGACCCCGACGACCGGGACTCGGCACCGTATGTGCCAAAGGGCGTCGTGACCGGACCCGTCACGCGGCCTCCCGCGGGATCCGTCACGGGGTCTGCCGCCGGGTCCGTGACGGGGCCGGACCCGGCCGCGAACAGGCCGCGGACGGCCTGGGCCGACACGATCCTGTACGAGCTGCACGTCCGGGGCTTCACCATGCTTCACCCGGGGGTGCCCGAGCGGCTGCGCGGGACCTACGCCGGCCTGGCGCATCCGGCGGTCGTCGACCACCTGCTGCGGATCGGTGTCACCGCGGTCGAGCTGCTGCCCGTCCACGCGCACATCTCCGAGACGACGCTGTTGGAGAACGGCCGCTCCAACTACTGGGGCTACAACACGCTGGCGTTCTTCGCCCCGCACCCCGGCTACGCGGCCACGGACGACCCCGTCGCCGAGTTTCGCGCCATGGTCGCCGCGCTGCACGACGCGGGTATCGAGGTGCTGCTCGACGTCGTCTACAACCACACCGCCGAGGGCAGCGAGCGCGGGCCGACACTGAGCCTGCGCGGGCTGGACAACATCGCCTACTACCGCGTCGAACCCACCGACCCGCGCCGCTACCGCGATGTCACCGGCTGCGGGAACACCGTCGACGCCACGTCGCCGCACGTCGTGCGCCTGATCTGCGACTCGCTGCGGTACTGGGTGTCCGAGATGGGGGTGGACGGGTTCCGCTTCGACCTGGCGACGGCGCTCGCGCGGTCACCGGACGGGTTCGAGCCGGCCGCGCCGCTGCTGACCGCGATCCAGGCCGACCCGCTGCTGTCCTCGGTCAAACTGATCGCCGAGCCGTGGGACCTCGGCTGGGGCGGGTACCAGGTCGGCGCGTTCCCGGCGCCGTGGGCCGAGTGGAACGGCCGGTTCCGCGACACCCTGCGTGACATCTTCAGCGACCGCACCGGCAGCGTGGCGGATCTCGGGTACCGGATCACCGGCTCGTCCGACATCTACGAGCATTCGGGACGCCGGCCCTGGGCCTCGGTCAACTTCGTCACCGCGCACGACGGTTTCCCCCTCGCCGACCTGGTCTCGTACAACGAGAAGCACAACGAGGACAACGGGGAGGGCAACCGGGACGGGGAGTCGGAGAACCGGTCGTCGAACCACGGCGCCGAGGGACCGACGGACGACCCGAAGATCCTCACGAACCGCCGCCGGGCCCGCCGGGCCCTGATCAGCACGTTGCTGCTGTCGGCCGGTGTGCCGATGCTGCTCGCCGGCGACGAGCTGGGACGTTCGCAGGGCGGCAACAACAACGCCTACTGCCAGGACAACGCGGTCTCCTGGCTCGCCTGGCCGAACGGAACGGCAGGAACCTCCGAGGCCGGTGGGCCCGGCGATGGGCCGGCCAGCGAGGTGCCGGCCGCGGATCCGGCAGGTCCTGATCCGGCGCTGATCACGCTGGTGGGCGGGCTGAGCAGACTGCGACGGGCCGCGCCGGTGCTGCGGCGGCAGCGGTTCTTCCGCGGTGGCGCGCCGACCCCGCAGCGGCTGCCCGACATCACCTGGTTCCGGCAGGACGGCGCGGTGATGTCGGCCGCGGACTGGAACGCCCCGCAGGTGGCGATCCTGGTGGCGCACCTGGCCGGGGAGGGCATCGAGTGGACCGACGCCGCGGGCACGCCGGTCACCGGGGAGAGCCTGCTGCTGGTCATCCATCCTGAGGGCGAGGACCGGACGGTCGTGCTTCCCGGGACGCCCTGGGCGACCCGGTACGACCTGCTGCTCGACACCGCCGCGGACGACCTCGCCGGGTTCCCGGCCACGATCGCCGAGCCCCGCCGGACACTGGCGGCCGGCGCGCAGCTCGACGTGGCCGGACGAACGGTCCTCATCCTGCGGGCCCTCGGCGGCTCCGATTGCAGCGTGGCGGCTGAGTGAGTCCACGATGACACTCAGCCACCACGCTGGTCGCCCTGGGCCCGGAGGCCGGAGGCCCAGGGCGCGGGGGTGGGTCAGGGGTTTGTGACCAGGCCGAGTTCGGCCGGGCTTGCGGTGAGGCGGTGGCGGGGCAGGACTCGCACCGTGTAGCCGAAGGGGCCGGTCCGGCCGAGCGGGATCGTGCCCTCGTACCGGTGGCCGTGGCCGCCCTCCCCCTCGCCCACGTCGGTCAGCGAGAGCGTGCCGGGCGCCATGATGCGGCCGGTCTCGTCCACCCGGCCGTAGGAGGCGATCACCTCGACGTCGGCCGGGTCGAGCCCGCCGAGGTCGACCGTCGCCCGCACGACCAGCGACTGGCCCACCTGGGGGGTGTCCCCGAGCCCGGCCGAGTCGACGTTGAGCACATGGACGCCCGACCAGGCGCTGCGCACCCGGTACTTCCAGGCCGCGAGGTCGCGCGCCCCGGCGAGGTCACCCTCGGTGGCCTGGCGGGCCGACACCCCGGCGGGCACGTAGTAACGCTCGACGTACTCGCGCACCATCCGGGTCGCCAGCACCTGCGGGCCGAGCGTGGAGAGGGTGTGCTTGACCATCGCCGTCCACCGCGGCGGGGCGGACGTCGGCGTCGCCCGGTCGTAGAAGCGCGCCGTCACCGTGTTCTCGAGCAGGTCGTACAGGGCTGCCGACTCGATGTCGTCGCGGCGGTCGGGGTCCTCGACGCCGTCCGCGGTCGGGATGGCCCAACCGTTCTGACCGTCGAACATCTCGTCCCACCAGCCGTCCCGGATGGAGAGGTTCAGGCAGCCGTTGAGCGCCGCCTTCATCCCGGACGTGCCGCACGCCTCGAGCGGGCGCAGCGGGTTGTTCAGCCAGACGTCGCAGCCGGCGTAGAGGAAGCGGGCCATGCCGATGTCGTAGTCGGGCAGGAAGACGATCCGGTGGCGCACGGCCGGGTTGTCCGCGAACTGGACGATCTGCTGGACGAGCAGCTTGCCGCCGTCGTCGGCCGGGTGGGCCTTGCCCGCGATGACCATCTGGACGGGGCGGTCGGCGTGCAGCAGGAGCCGCTTGAGGCGCTCGGAGTCGCGCAGCATCAGCGTGAGCCGCTTGTAGGACGGCACCCGGCGGGCGAACCCGATGGTGAGCACGTCCGGGTCGAAGACGGACTCGACCCAGTCGAGCTCGCCGGGGGCCGCGCCGCGCTGCAGCCAGGAGACGCGGACCCGGCGCCGGATCTCGGCGACGAGCTGCTCGCGCAGTTCCCGCCGGGTCGCCCAGATGGCCTCGTCGGACACCTTGTCGAACCGGGTGAAGGCCTCGGCGCCGCCGCTGAGCAGGCCGGGGCCGGGCTGGCGGTCGGCCAGCTCGGTGATCGAGCGGGAGACCCAGGTCGGGGCGTGCACGCCGTTGGTCACCGAGCCGATCGGCACCTCGGCGTGGTCGAAGCCGGGCCACAGGCCGGCGAACATCTCCCGGCTGACGATGCCGTGCAGGCTGCTGACGCCGTTGGAGCGCTGGGCCAGCCGCAGGCCCATGTGGGCCATGTTGAACACGTTGGGGTCGGGCTCGGCGCCGAGCTCGAGCACCCGGTCGACCGGGACGCCGGGCCAGCTGTTGTCGCCGCCGAAGTGGCGGGCCACCAGGTCCTTCGGGAACCGGTCGATACCGGCGGGCACGGGCGTGTGGGTGGTGAACAGCGTGCCGGCGCGGGCGGCCTCCAGCGCCTCGTCGAAGCTCAGCCCGGTCTCGGTGAGCTCGCGGATGCGCTCCAGCCCGAGGAAGCCGGCGTGACCCTCGTTGGTGTGGTAGACCTCCGGCGCCGGCGAGCCGGTGACGGCCGCGTAGGCGCGCAGCGCGCGGACGCCGCCGATCCCCAGCAGCATCTCCTGGAGGAGCCGGTGGTCGGTCCCGCCGCCGTAGAGGCGGTCGGTGACGCCCCGCTCGGCGGACTGGTTGTCCTCGACGTCGGAGTCGAGCAGCAGCAGCGGGACCCGTCCGACCTGCGCCTTCCAGATCTGGGCGTGCAGGGTGCGCCCCTCGGGCAGGCCGACGGCGACCTTCACCGGGGCGCCCTCGGCGTCGGTGAGCTGCGTCAGCGGCAGGCCGTGCGGGTCGATGCCGGGGTAGCGCTCCTGCTGCCAGCCGTCCCGCGACAGCGACTGGACGAAGTAGCCGGCCCGGTAGAGCAGGCCGACCCCGATGATCGGCACCCCGAGGTCGCTGGCGGTCTTCAGATGGTCGCCGGCGAGGATGCCCAGGCCGCCCGAGTACTGCGGGAGGACCTCGGTGATCCCGAACTCCGGCGAGAAGTAGGCGATGGCGCTGGGTGCGCCCGGGATCGTCTGCTTCTGATACCAGAGGTCGGAGGTCAGGTACTCCTGCAGGTCGTCCGCAGCGTCGGAGAGCCGGCGCAGGAACTTCCGGTCGGCGGAGAGCGCCACGAGCCGATCGTGGTCGACCTCGCCGAGCAGCCGGACGGGATCGCCCTCACAGGCCCGCCACAGCTCCGGATCGACCGACTCGAACAGGTCGAGGGTCTCCGGATGCCACGACCAGCGAAGGTTCAGAACCAGCTCGCCCAGCGCAGCGAGCTGCTCCGGGAGCTGGGCACGGACAGTGAATCGGCGCAGCGCTCTCACGAGACGGGAAGCCTAAACAGGGTGCATGAACTCGCCGCACCCGGGTTCGACCCGCCGGTTACCGAGCCGCAACAACTTCTCCACGATCCCCCCAGGACGGATATTCCGCACTCCGCGCCGCCTGTCCACCACGCGGTGGACGGACGGCGGGGACGGACGGGACGGTGGCTACTCGTCCGGGGCGGTGGCGACCTTCGCGGCGAGCGCGGACATGACCGCCGGGTCGCGCAGGGTCGTGACGTCACCGAGCTCGCGGCCCTCGGCGACGTCCCGCAGCAGCCGGCGCATGATCTTGCCGGACCGGGTCTTGGGCAGGTCGTCGGCCCAGATGATGCGGCGTGGGCGGGCCAGCTTGCCGATCCGGTGGGCGACGTGGTCCCGGAGCTGGGAGACCATGGCGTCGTCGCCGACGAGCTCGCCGCGCAGCGTCACGAACGCGACGATCGCCTGGCCGGTGTCCTCGTCCGACTGGGCCACCACGGCCGCCTCGGCGACGGCCTCGTGCGCGACGATCGCGGACTCCACCTCGGCGGTGGACAGCCGGTGCCCCGACACGTTGATCACGTCGTCGATCCGGCCGATGATCCAGAAGTAGCCGTCCGCGTCGAGGCGGGCGGCGTCGCCCACGACGTAGGTGCGGGGGCCGAACCGGGAGAAGTAGGTCTGCACGAACCGCTCGTCGTCGCGGTAGAGCGTGCGCAGCATGGACGGCCACGGACTGGTGATCACCAGGACCCCGGTGCCCTCGGTGACCGGCTCGCCGTCCTCGGACAGCAGCGCCGGGCTGATCCCGGGCAGCGGCGTCGTCGCCGACCCCGGCTTGGTCGACGTCACCCCGGGGATCGGCGAGATCAGGATCGAGCCGGTCTCGGTCTGCCACCAGGTGTCGACGATCGGGCAGCGCCCGCCGCCGATCACCTGGTGGTACCACAGCCAGGCCTTCGGGTTGATCGGCTCGCCGACCGAGCCGAGCAGCCGCAGCGACGACAGGTCGTGCCGCTCCGGGTACCGCGCTCCCCACTTGATACACGCCCGGATGGCCGTCGGCGCGGTGTAGAAGACGGTGACCTTGTACTCGGCGATCAGCCGCCACCAGATGTCGTAGTCCGGGTAGTCCGGCGCGCCCTCGTACATCACGCTCGTCACGGCGTTCGACAGCGGGCCGTACACGATGTAGGAGTGGCCGGTGATCCAGCCGACGTCGGCGGAGCACCAGTAGACGTCGGTCTCCGGGTCGATGTCGAAGACCGTGCGGTGGGTGTAGGTCGCGCCGAGCAGGTAGCCGCCGGTGGTGTGCAGGATGCCCTTCGGCTTCGCCGTCGACCCGGAGCTGTACAGGATGAACAGCGGGTGCTCGGCGGAGAGCGGCACCGGCGGGCACAGCGGGTCGGCGGCGGCGAGCAGCTCGTGGTACCAGACGTCGCGGCCGGCCGTCATCACCGTCTCGGCCCCGCCCACCGGCCCGGTGGAGCGGACGACCACGACGTGTTCCAGCTTCGGCAGGTCACCCAGCTCGGCGTCCACGCCGGCCTTGACCGCCGCGGTGCGGCCCTTGCGGCGGGCCCCGTCCACGGTGATCAGCACCTTGGCGTCGGAGACCTCCATCCGCTCCCGCACCGCGGACGGCGCGAACCCGCCGAAGACCACGTTGTGCACCGCGCCGATGCGGGCGCAGGCGAGCATGGCCACCGCGACCTCGGGGATCATCGGCAGGTAGATGCCGACGACGTCACCCGGGACCACACCGAGCGAACGCAGGCCGTTCGCCAGCCGCTGGGTGTCGGCGAGCAGCTCGGAGTAGGTGACAGCCCGCCGCTCACCCTCCTCGCCGTGCCAGTGGTAGGCGACCCGCCCGCCCAGGCCGGCCGCCACGTGCCGGTCCAGGCAGTTGGCGGAGACGTTGAGCTCGCCGTCGTCGAACCACTTGTAGAACGGCGGGTTCGTGTCGTCGAGGACCCGGGTGAAGGGCTTCTGCCAGGTCAGCAGCTCGCGTGCCTTTGCAGCCCAGAAGGCCGACGGGTCGGCGGCCGCCGCCGCCGCGTCGGCGGCGTACGGCTGACGGCGCGCGAAACCCGGCGGCGGGTCGAAGCGCTCCACGGTCTGCAGGCGCCCCAGCTCCACCTCGAGCGCTCCACCGGCGGCGCCGCCGTCCGTCCCGCTTCCTGCGTTTATGCCTGTCACGGTCACGCGTTCCTCCTGCGTCGGCGAAGGCCCGAACAACGCGGTCACCTACGGTTTCATCGGTGTATCACGAAGCCCGGCGGCCTCCCAGGGCCACTGGGCCGCGCGGGCGGCCACTTCCGCGCGGCGCGCGAGCAGGACGGTTCGGCCGCGCGGCGCGCGAGCAGGACCATCATGGTCTGCTTCCAGTTGGGCGGCGGCGCACCGTCGGCGCCGTCCCCGAACCGGAACCAGCCGCTGAACGACGACCCCACGGTGCGGACGCCGAAACCGGCGAAATGCCGCCGCCCGTCCGCGAGGAGTTTCTCCCGGGCAGCTGAATCCAGCCATTCCTCCAGGTGCCGCATCGAGTCGTACCGGAAAAGGGCGACCCAGCGCTCCTGCACCCCGGGAACCGGCCGGAAAAGTTCGTATCCCAGGAATCCTGGCGACCTCGCCTGCACCCGGCGTGCCTTCTCCTGCCAGGTCTCGAACTCCCGCTCGTGCCCCCGGCGCACGACATGCGGCACCACGGCGGTGACGACGTCCCGCTCGGGTGGCCGGCCGGCGAGGATCCCCTGAGTGGCAGGGTGATCGAGCAGCCGGTCGCCCTCCTCGACGAGGCGCCGGCGGGCCGGTGACTCCAGCCAGCCGCGCAGCAGCGCCAGCGTGGAGAACCGGAACACCACGATCCAGGAGTGGCTCTCCGCGGACGCGGGCGGATAGAGCTCGACCGCCTCGAATCCCGGCCGGTCACGAGCGGCGTCATTGGTCCGCTCCGGCCACCGACGGTATTCCCGCTCACAGCCGTCCCGGACGTCGAGCGTCATCACGACGGTCGCGGCGGCGCCGTCCGAATCATTATCGACGTCTACTACGCCAACGACCTCGCGGCGACCCGGCGGATCGGCTTCGACGACGCCTACCAGTACGAGGACTTCAGCCGTCCGCGGCCCCGGGCCGCGATGGTTACCGGGCCGGCTCGGGGTGGGTGGTTGACCAGGTGTGGAAGAGGTTCAGCAGTTCCTCGGCGGCGAGGACTCCGGCGGCGGTGGTCACCGTGAGGTTCGGGGCCTGCCAGCCCTGCTCGTGCAGCTCCCCGTGCGCCGGTCGGACGGCCAGGTCGGCGGCGGCGAGCATCGGCGCGTCGAGGACGGAGTCGCCCGCGGCCAGCACCCGGGACGCGCCGGCCCGGCGGGCGACCTCCGCGACGGCCGCCTGCTTGGTGAGGGCCGTCGGAACGAGGTAGACCTTGCGGCCCTGGGTGGACAGCGACCACCCCGCCGACGCCACCTCGGCGGCGACGTCGGACAGGTCGGGAATCGCCTCCCGGCTGTGCGCGACCAGGTAGACGAACAGGCCGTCCGCCACCCGGACGATGCGGGCCCATCCGGCGGCGTCGAGCCGGGCGGCCAGGGCCTCCATCTCCGCCAGCGGAGCGCAGGTGCCCGCGAGGCGGGCCGCGACCTGCTCCGCCCAGGCGGGGTCGGGCTCGCCGCCGACGAGCAGGTGCCCGCCGTTGGCCGCGATCGCGAACGCGGGGCGCACGCCGAGGTCGATCCGCCGGTACTGGGCGAGGGTCCGCGTGGTGACCGGGACGAAGACCGCCGTCTGGTGCAGGCGGGCGAGGATGTCGAGTGCGCGGGTGGTGGAGTAGGCCGAGGGGACGCCGTCGATCCGTTCGACCAGGGTCACCTCCGGCTCGGCCGTCCCGGAGGCCAGCCGGAAGGACTTCCGGGCGAAGATCAGCGTCTGGTCGAGGTCGCAGGCCAGCAGGTGCGGGCCGTCCGGCACCGGCACCGGCGCGGGACGGGGCGGGGCGGTCACGGTGTCTCCGGGCGCCAGCGCGCCGCCGGGGTGTGGAACACCGGTTTCTCGCCGTCCGCGGCGCGTACCGGCCGCACCAGGCCGACGCAGGAGAAGGGCAGGCCAGCCATCTCCTCCACCGGCACTCCGCGGGCCTCGGCCAGCGCCAGCACGTGGGCGAGCTCGTCCAGCCGGTCGGGGGCGACGAGGATGCGCCACGGAACCCGGCGCAGCAGCACCCGGGTGGCCTCGCCCACCCCGGGCTTCACCATGATCACATCCGGGATGTCGAACCGCTCGGCGATGCGCTCGACGGCGGCCCAGCCCTCCCAGGTCGGTGTCCGGTCGGCGGCCCACAGCCGGGGCCAGGCCGCCTCGACCTCGTCGGCCACCTCGTCGAACCGGTCGACGACCGTGTCGATGAAGTGCTGGGAGAGGTCGTGCGGGAGGAGCTCCCGGTAGAACTTCGCGCCGTGGAAGTCGTCCGGGCCGATGTGTTCGGCGTTGAGCACCGTTCGGCTGACCAGCCCGCTGACCGTGGAGTTCAGGCAGGCGCTGGGGATGAGGAAGTCGTCGCGGGTGCCGAACAGCGGCACGCAGCGGGCCGGGTCGGCGAGCACGGCCAGGGTGTCGTCGATGCCGAGGCCGCGGACCGCCTCGGCCAGCACCCGGGTCATCACCCCCTTGCCGGTCCACCCGTCGACGAACTGGATGACCGCGCGGTCGTGGCGGTCGGTGATGTGGCGCAGGGCGTTCATGTCGACGCCGCGGTCCTTGATGACCGAGATCGCGTAGTGGGGGACGTCCAGGCCGTGCCGGAACGCGTACCAGCGACGCATCAGGATGCCGATCGGCGTGCCCGCGCGGGCGATCGAGGCGATCACCGGCGCGGGCTTGGTGTGCCGGACGAGCTCGGCGACGATCCCGGTCGCCAACGCCACCCGCCGTGCGGACCGCTCCAGCGCCTGGTGGTAGATCCGCAGGTAGGCGGCGTCGGGCTGGTACTCGATCGGCAGGTCCTCGGAGTAGTGCCGGCCGGACTGGAAGCCCTCCTCGCGGTCCTCCGTCGGCCGTTCGAGGTTCGCCGCGCTGAGGTCGGTGAGCAGGAAGGTGACGTCCTCGGGCAGGTAGGAGCCGGAGCCGATCAGCGTTCGCCCGCCGGTCGCGACGGGCCGCACCGCGCTCACCGGGCGTCCTCGGCGCCGCGCGCCGCCGGCACGTGGCAGGGGATGGTGACGACGGTGACGTCGGCGCAGCGGCGCAGCTCGGTGAGCAGGCCGTCCAGGTCGGGGCCGCCGGGGACCAGCCCGCGGTCGTCCATCCCCGAGTCCACGACGAGCACGATGTCGTCGTAGCGGCCCGGCGTCACGTTGTACACGTGGCTGACCCGCTCGGGGCCGTCGGGCGCCGGGAAGGTCAGCGCCGCCCGGATGGCGTAGCCGTCGACGTCGAGCGGATGGACCGGGGAGCGGGTCGTCGACTGGTAGACCACCCTGCGCCCGGTCAGTTCCGCCAGGCCGTCCGCCAGCCGCATCGGCACGTACATCAACTCCTCGGTACCCAGGACCAGGATGTCCCCGCCGCGGGCGGGGTCGGGCAGTCCCGCCAGGACGTCCTTCGCCACGGCCGGAACCGCGTCGGTGAGGCGCTCACGGGCGGCCGGGGACCAGCCGTGGCGTGCCCCGTCCGGCAGACCCGCCGGCCAGCTCACCGCCACCCGGGTGACCCGGTGCTCCGCGCGGCCACGGTCGCCGCCGCCCCCGGCAGGGGTCGGGGCGCCGAAAGCGGCGCGGATCCGGCTGGCCCGGGCCGTCACGTCCGCGGGCACCGTGACGGTCGCCGCGACGAGGGAGACGACGTCCAGGCGGATGCCGAGCTCGGCGGCGAGGGCGTCGAAGGCGGCCCGGGCGGACGGCGGCCGGGCGTCGACGAGCGCCGCCACTGCGTAGTCCGTTCGGGGGGCGAAGGCGTGCAGGATGCGGATGGTGCCCATCGCCGTCCGTCCGGTCGACAGCTCGTCGTCGACGAGCAGCAGCCGGCCGGGGGTTTCCAGCACACCGGGATCGGCGGGCATGAGCCAGTGGTGGGTGGCGTGCGAGTGCGACTCGACGAATTCCAGGACAGGCGTGCTGCCCGGTACCCGGCGCCGCGTCGTGTGCAGGTAGTGGCTGTTCGGCAGGCCGTCGGCGACGGCGTGCCCGAGCGCGGTGGCGGTCTCGCAGTACCCGATGACGAGCGGGACCTCGGCCGCCCCCGGCCCGGGGCCGGCCCACCGGGCGGGTGCCGGCAGGGCCCGCACCCGTTCGGCCAGGCGGGCCGCCGCGTCCAGCGCGGTAACCGGCGGCACCGGCAGGTGCTTGCCGAGGACCCGGCTGACGAGCAGGTGCGCCCGCAGCGGGTTGCGGCGCAGCGCCAGCCCGACGAGCCGGCGCAGCTCGGCCGCGTCCGCGGGCGCGGCCGGTTCGCCGCCGCGCACCTCGATCTCCAGCCCGAGCTCCTCCCACAGCCAGTCGGGGTCACGCGTCCGGTCCTGGCCGAGCATCCGATCCTGCCCGGTCACCGCAACGCGTCCTGCGTCGCGGCCAGAACGTCGACGAAGGTGAGGCCCTCGCGCAGCACGCCGAAGGCCCGTGCCCGCCGTTGCACGGCCTGCGCCCACGGCCGGTGCGGGCGCAGCTCGTTCATCTTGTTCGCGTAGCTGCTCGGCCGGACACCGCCCGCGTCCCCCTCGAGGACCGCCTCCGCGTCCTCGTACTCCTCCTGGGTGACGACATTCAGCGCGTGGACGGCCGGCACGTGGCTCGGGTGGATCACCGTCTTGCCGATCAGGCCGTTGGCCTTGTCGAGGACGACCTCCCGGATGAGCCGGTCGAGGTCGGCCGAGACGAGCTCCGTGCGGATCCGCGCGCCGCGCTCGCTGCCGTCGACGAGGTCGGCCTCCTCGAACGGCGTCACCCGCAGAGAGCTCACGAACAGGCGCTCGGGCTGGGCGAAGTACTCCCACACCGGGCCGGTGACGACATGATCGCCGCCGCGGGCGCAGATGTTCACGATGTCGGCGATGCAGTCGCGTACCACCGCGATGTCGTAGATGGTCAGGTCACGGTCGCGGCGCAGGCCGAACACCCCGGACAGGTCGGTGGCGCCCAGCCGGACGGCCAGCACGTGGTCGGCGTGCTTGTCGACCAGGCGGCGCACGGCCGTCAGGGTCTCGATCCTGGTCTCGCGGTAGATCACCTGCGGGCTTTCCAGTACGGGCATCGCCCACAGCAGCCGGCCGAGGGTGTCGGACCCGCGCAGCACCGCCTCGAGCGCCGCCTCGCCGCTCTCCTCGCTGAACTTCGGCAGGACGAACCCGGCGAGCAGGGAGCGCGCGGGCCCGCCCAGCCGGGCCAGCAGCGCCGGGATCTGCGCGACGGCCCGCACCCGGACGAACAGCAGCGGCAGACCCTCACCGCAGGCCGGCGGGTCCTCCCCCAGGTCGGCGAGCGCCGCGGCCACGTTCGACTCGGCCCCGAGCACCTCGTGGTCGGCGATGGCGTCCTCCAGGCAGAGGACCATCGAGGTCACCCCGGCCGCCACCTGGCGGCGGACGTCCGAGGCCAGTCGCGGGCGGGTACCGGGCGCGTACAGGGTGGCGCCGAGCGCGGTGGCTACGAGGCGTCGGTCACCGCCGGTCGTGATCTCTTCCGGAGCTCGGTGGAACAGGGTCCTGGCGGCCTGGCCGTCCAGGAAGCTGAAGTGACGCAAGCGGCGCGCTCCTGTCGAGACGATCCGACGATCCGGGGACGGACGATCCGGCGGGCCTGCGCGAGCGATCCCGCGAGCCCTCGTAAGCGGGAACCGCAACCACGCAGGTCACAGGGCGGGCTTGGACATGGTGCCCGGGGCTGACGCTACCGCGCCACTCCGGGGGTTCGACACGAAACGGCACACGACGCCTCTGTGCACAGGTGTTGGTCGGCAGACGAACGGGCCGCCACCCCCGCGATGCCGGGGTGACGGCCCGTTCACTGAAACGAACGATCATCTGTGTGCCGAGAATGGTCCGCCGTTCGGACCGGGCTGCTCAGCGCTGCCCGGCAGACGAGCAGCGCCGAGTGGCGCCGTTCAGACCGAGCCGAACAGTTTCTTGTACAGGGCGGACGCCTTCGGGTTCTGGCCGCCGTTCATGATGGTCGAGCAGACGTTGCCGGGCGCCGCGTCGTGGAAGTACGACTCGTACGCCATCACGTCCGCGTACTTCGTGAACGTGTCGAACATCTTCTGGATGTAGAAGGGGTTGTCACCGCCGCCGTTGCGGCTGCACGAGGACACGCCCCATTCGCCCACGCCCACCTTCTTGCCGTGCTGGCGGGCGAACTCGAGCAGGTAGCACAGGCCGTTCGGGTCCTCGCACTGCTTCTTCCAGGTGGCCTCGTCCCGCGACGGCGGGTACCAGTCGTAGGAGTCGATGCCGACATAGTCGACGTACTCGTCACCCGGGTAGGCCGCCCACGGGGTGCCCCCGTTGGGAACCGGCGAGGCGTGCGCGTTGAACGTCCAGTCGATCTTCACCGCGGGGTCCGTCGAGCGGATGGCGGTCGAGATCTTGCGGAAGCAGTCGCGGAACTCCGTCCCGGCCGGGTCCGAGTGCCAGTACATGAACTTGCCGTTGAATTCCCAGCCGATGCGGACGATCGAATCTGCGCGGCCGTTGTTCTTGAGGAACGTGCCGAAGGTCTTCCAGTAGCTGTCGTACTCGCCGCGGGCGCAGGCCGCGTTGTTGCCCTGGCCCTTCGGATAGGTCGGCTGGCTGATGATCAGCTTGCCCGGGAAGGCCTTGTACAGGTCCAGCGGCCAGCGCGGCTCGACCATCGCGTTCCAGCCCTGGGTACGGACGGTGAACACGTGCGCCACGTCGTTCGCCCGCCCGCGCCACGTCCCGAAGGACAGGACCTGCGACAGGACGTGCGACGGGTAGACGCCGGACATCCAGGGCAGGCCGGAGAGCCGGCCGGTGCCGCCGGTGGTGGTGCCGGTGGTGGTGCCGGTGCCCGTACCGCTCCCCGCCGACGGCGCGGCCGTGGGCGCTGGCGCGGGTACGGCGGTCGGCGCCGGCGAGCCCCGCCGGCCGGCGCTCGGGGGGGTGGTGGCCCGAGCGGTGCCCGTCGGCTCCGAGCTGGTGGGCCCGGAGGCCGTGGGTTCCGAAGTCGTGGGCTCCGAAGTCGTGGGCTCGGCGGTCGTCGGCGCCGGGGTGGCCACGGGGTCCGGGACAGGACTCGCCGTCGGGGCTGGCGCGGGGACCTCGGCGCCGTTGGCCGCCCCGTTCGCCAGGCCCGGCGTGCCAGCGTCGACGACATCGAGCGTGCCGCTGGCCTCCACCGACTCCTGCTTCGCCGTCACGGTCACCCGGCCGGAGAAGCCGAGCGGCACCTGGAAGCCGAGGATGAACCGGCCATCCGCGCCGGCCCGGGCGCTCGCGGAGCCACCGAGGTCGGTGGTCGCGGCGGTGACCGCCACGTCCTTGCCGGGCCCGAAGCCACGCCCGCCGACGAGCACGATGTCGCTGTCGAACAGGACGAGAGTCAGCTTCGACTGCCCGGCGGTGGCCGGACCGGAGGTCAGGCCGGCGACCGGGACCTGCTGGTCGGCGACACCCCCGGCCGACGAGGACGGCACGGGCGACGAGGTTCCGTCAGCCTCCGGGGTCGTGCCCACGGTGGGCGACGGTGTCGGCGTGGCGGCCGTCGGCGCGGCACCGGCCGGCGCCACCAGCGGCAGGGACAGCGCCAGCACGAAGCCGGCTGCCAGGCCCAGCCGCGGCCCACGGCCGAAGCGGTGCCGGCGGCGCGGCCGCGGCGGCCGGGACGCCGGGGCGCCCGCGGGATTCCGGCCGAAGCCGAACCGGGAGGTGCGGTCGACCTGAGGGGTCGGTCGGCCGCCGGGTGTCGAGGCCATGCTCGCGCGCCGCCTTTCGGTCGTGGCGTCGGACGGAGCATCGACGGACAAACAACTCGGCACACGCGGGAAACCGGCTGTGCGGTCTCCCTGCGGCTCGTCCCCTCCGGGCCACCACCACCGTGGTGGGACCCAGCGTGCCGCCTCGGCGCCAGAGCCGACGGCGTCCGACGGATTCTCCGGCTGCAGCGGCCGGATCCGGCAGAATCCGGCCTTACCACCCTGGGACTGATCGAAAGTGCCCCAGAGCTGATCGAAGCCATCGTAAGGGACTAACCAGAACGGGGGTGGTACTACCCCGGAAACAGCTGGTGCGATAGGAGGAAAGTGCCGGCACGGCGATTACCACCCGTAACACGAAAGCCAAAGTAACGGATACACAACAACTCGATCATTTATAGCGATCCTGCTCACAGCGGTGGACGAGTGGCGAAATAGTTCACGGTTCGTCCGGAACACGAGGACGGCTGTGACTACGCAACTGGTTGTCACCAAGCAGGTCGGTGCGCCCGTTGCTGTCGCCCACACCACCGGTCCCTCGGCCGGCAGGCTCGCGGCCGGCAGGCGGCTCGCCCGTCGTCGTCCCGTGGCCGGCCCGCCGGGGCCGGACCCGGCCCCGGGGCCGCCAAACTGCTCGCCCCCGCCGCCCGCGCCAGCTGGCCGCGAACGGATCGTGAATCTGCCGGTACCGACCCGGCACGGCGCAACCACGGCACGGCCGGGCACGGCCAGACGCGACTCGCGCGGTTGAGGATCACCCCGGCGTGGCGGACCCGCGGTCGAACACCGCGAGCCCGCCGACCGGCGTGCTCGCCCTTTGGCGTCGCGCTCGCCCTTTGGCGTCGCGCTCGCCGTTTTGGGAGCTAAGCCCCCCGTAACAGCTCCCGAAACGGCGAGCACGGCACGAAAAGGCGAGGAGGCACCGCGCCGCACGTGGTCCGGCTGTCACCCACTCCGCGGGGGTGGGTGAGACCGGGCCCTCGTCCGCGGGGACGCTCAGCGGACGACGAGCATCGGGTCCTCGGGATGGTCGATCCACACCGCCGGAGCACCCGGCGTGACCACCGGCAGAAGCCGGACACCCCACGGAAGCTGTGCCCCCTCGAGGGTGACCTCCATGGTCCACGACCCCGAGCTCGGAGCCGGCTGCAGCTCGGCCAGCACCTGCCCCTCGGCCGGCGACCCGGGCGGCTCCTCGCCGGGCCGTGCCAACAGCACCAGCCGGGGGGCCGGCCCGGTCGCCCGCACCTGGACGCGCAGGGTCCGCCGGCGCCACCCCGCCTTCGACACCGAATAGGTGATGGAGGTCAGCTCCGCCGGCGCTGGCACCGGCGGCTGGAACTGGGCCGGAGAACCGACCGGCGCGGACGGCCCGGGAGCCAGGGCGTGGCCCTGGGTGTGGGCGGGTGCGAGAGGTGGCGCGGCGAGCGCCCCTGACCCTGACCCTGGGCCAGGCCCTGGGCCAGGGCCAGGCTCCTGGCCAGCGCTGAGCGTGCCGGGAACGGCCGGTGCCACGGGATGCTCGACGTCGTCGGGCCTAGCCGGAGCCGTTCCCGCACTGGGGTGCGCCCCGGACTCGTCCGGGGCCACGGGCAGCGGCATTCCCACCGTCGGCGGGCCCACAGGTGCCCCGGCAGTCCCCGGCGTACCGCCTCCGGTGCTTGACCCACCAGGTCCCGCCGGACCGCCGGGGATCGGGAGGGCACCCGTCTCCGGAGGAAGGCCCGGCACCGGCGGCGTGCCGGGAGCGGGTTGCGCACCCGAAAACGGCAGGCCACCCGTGAACGGCTGGGCGCCGGGAGAGGGTTGGGCGCCGGTCACCGGCGAAACGCCCGGTGACGGCAGGACGCCCGGGGACGGCTCGGCGACAGGCGGGCCGACCGGAGACGATGGATCGAGCGGAGACGGCGAACCGCCTGAGGACGACGGGCCGACAAGAACAGGAGCTACGAGCGGAGCGCCCCCGGGCGCCGGGACGGCCTCCGGGGACGGCATGACGTCGATCATGACCGGGCGGGCGTTCGCGGACACCGCGGGCAGCGGTGGCAGCGGTGGCCCGCCGGCCGGCGGGCCACCGGCATGGCCGGGGAAGGTACCCCCGTGGCCGGGTG
This sequence comes from Frankia sp. Mgl5, assembly GCF_023242985.1. Lineage (NCBI taxonomy): Bacteria > Bacillati > Actinomycetota > Actinomycetes > Frankiales > Frankiaceae > Frankia > Frankia sp. Mgl5. The sequence continues at coordinate 25,277 of NZ_JALKFY010000688.1, forward strand.
GGACGTCCCCGTAGCCAGGCGCGAGGCTCTCACGGCCGGGCGAGGTGTCCCCGTGGCCGGGCGGGGTGGACTGCGCGGGACCGAGCCCGGCGCTGGCGGGATCGTGACCACCGTTGCCGGGACCGTGGCCGCCGTTGCCGGTCGGGAAGTCGGTGATGCCGGTGATGCCGGTGATGAACTCGGAGACGTCGTGCGTCACCACCGGGAAGCGGTGCGGAGCCGAGCGGCCGAGCACACCGAGACCACCGACGACCGTGACCGGGGTGTAGATCAGCTCGCCGGTGCCGGGAGCAAGCGGGACCGCCGCGTCCCGCAGGTGACCCTGCCGGCTCGCGCCGACCAGTCGCAGCGGTGGCGTCAGCGCGGCGAGCGGAACCTCGGCGCCCTCGCCGCCCAGCAACACCAGCGGGCCGGAGCTCGGCTCGGGCCCCCGCCCGAACTCCCCCGCCCCGACCGACACCGCGCCGGCGCCAAGCACCCCGGTGCCGTGCCCACCAGAACCGTACGCACCCGCGCCATACCCACCGGCCCCGTTCGCACCGGAGCCCGACCCGTCCGCACCGGGACCACCCGGGTGGAGAGCGCCGACGGCGCCGCCGGACGGCGGGACGGCCGTCGCGTAGACCCTCACCTCGGCCCCGGAACGCGGCGTCCACCGCAGGGCGACCTGCCCGTCCTCGGCGCCGACGACCAGGTCGGTGACCGGTCGCGGCCGGGTGAGCAGGCCGAATTCGGCCCGCGACCCCGAGGTGCGGGCGGCGCTGCCGTCGACGTCGGTGTACTCGACGAACGCGCGGTAGCGGTAGCCCACGCCGGGCAGCACGTCGGAGTCGAGGAAGCTCCCGCCGGTCACCCGGGCCCGGCGCGGCGGGGCGGAGACCGACGAGTCGGGATCGACCGTGCGCTCGATCGTCACGGTGTCGGACGGCCCGCTCGGCCGCCAGGTGAGGCGGACCCCGGTCGGGGTCGCCTCGGCCCGTAGGTCGGCGACGTCCCGTACGGCGATGACCGGCGCGGTGCTGACCGGCCGGGAGCGCCGCTCGCCGGAGAGCGCGGTCACCTCGTGCCGGACCGGCGTCCACGGTGGGGCGCCCGCGTCGGCGAGCTCGGTGGAGCTGGTGGTGCCCAGGCCGCGCCGGGTGAGCTGCCCGGAGCCGGGATCGACGGCGACCCGCTCCACCCGGTAGGTGACCGGGCCGGCCGAGGCGGACGGCCGCCAGCGCAGCAGGACCGCGTCGTCGGCCAGCACGGAGGTCAGATCGGTCGGTGGCCGCAGCGGCAGAGCCGCGAGGGCGCGCAGCGCGTCCGCGCTGTCGACGGCGGTGGCGAGCACGGCGACCAGCGCGGCCTCCTGCTGCTCGGGCGGCAGGCCGCGGGCGGCCTCGACCCGGCGCCGGATGACGGCCTGTTGCGCGGTCAGCTCGCCGAGCACCTCGGCCGGCGGGCGGCCGTCCGGCCCGGGGACGTCCGCCGCGCGGGCGACCAGCCAGCGGGCGCGTTCCACCGCGGCGTCGGAGCGCAGGGTGGAGCGTTCCTCCGCCAGTGCCCGCCAGCCCGCCTCGGCGGCGCCGAGCCCGGCCCGGACGAGCGACTCCAGCTCGTCGGCGGCCTCCGCCGTCCCGTTGCCGGCCCCCGAGCCGGCGGCCGCGACGGCCGCGCGCACCCGGGCGAGGCCGTCGCTCGCCTCGCGGGGGCGGCCGGCCTCCAGCGCCTGGCGCACGGCGGCGAGCGCGTCGCCGGCCGCCCGGACCTGGCGCAGGCTGTACCCGCAGCGCCGGCAGGTCACGGCGGCGGCCTCGGTGAGCGAGGCGCACCCGGGGCAGGTGGTGTAGAGCCCCGCGTCGCAGTACCGGCAGGTCCGCGAGCCGCCGACCGGCTCGGGACGTCCACAGCCGGGGCACAGCACGTAGTCGACGGCGCCGCCGGTGCTGACCGCGGCGCCCAGGTTGCGGGCGATGCCCAGGATGACCGTCTTCGCCTGCTCGGCGCCCAGCCCGCGGCCGGCGGCCAGGGCGGCCCGGACGAGCCCCTCGTAGGCGACCGCCGTCAGCTCGCCGTCGAGCACGACGTGCTCCTCGACGATCGGGCGGAGCTCGTCGGCGACATCGGCGAGCAGACCCGCGGTGTACGCCGCCGGGTCACCCTCGACCAGCCGGGAGCGCACCATGGCCAGCAGGTCGGCCGTCAGCGTCTTCTCGCGGTCGTGCGGGCGCCGGGCGTTGCCGGCCGCCACCGCCTCCCAGGCGGAGCGGATGCGGTCCGGCCCGGCCTCGGGCGGCAGACCGAGGAAGTCCCACAGGGAGGCGGTGCCGGCCCGGTCTCCGCCGCGCAGGACGCGCAGGTCCTCCAGCCGCTGCCGGATCTGGCTGCGGACCTCGGGGGCGAGCGCCTCGACGCCGGCGCCGCCGCCGTCCGCGATGATGACCTCGCGGCCCAGCCGGGCGTCGAACTCGGCCCCGGTCACCCCGGCCGCGGCCGCGAGGCGGCGCAGGCCGGCGACCCTGGAGGCCGGGATGCCACCGAAACGATCACGCAGTGTGACGAGGTAGCCGTCGACCTTGGCGAGCCGCTCGGCGTCGCCGTTGCGCCGGGCATCGAGGACGGTGTGCCGCAGGCGGGCCCGGGCGTCGCCGTCGAGCAGCGGCGCCTCCCACTCGCCGCGGCGGCGCACCAGCTCGGTGGCCAGCGCCGCGTACTTCGCCGAGTTGCGCTCACGCTGCAGGAACGCCATCACCCGGGCGAGCTGCGCGGCGACCTCGGAGTCGGTGTGCTCGAGCAGCGGATCAAGGTCCGCGACCAGGTAGGGGTCGGCCGTGTCCACCGGGGTCCGGGCACGCAGCGGCGCCAGGACCCGTCGCCGGTAGCCGCTGCCGTCGAACGCCGCGCTCACCGTTTCACCCTCGTTCCGCCACCGCCCGCACGCCCGGGCACACCCGCTCCAGGTCGAGGGTACGGATCCCGGCTCGGGCCGCGGTCACGGTGGTGCTCATCCCCGCGAGCACCACCGCCGCCCCGACGGAGATCAGTTCCGTTGCTTGAGGAGATTGACCTTGGCCGATTCCTCGGTCTTCATGCTCTCGCTGCCGACCCCGGCCTTGACCCGCAGGACAAGCGGCTCGGAGGCGCCCACGTGGGTGGCGGTGACCTGGATGGTCTGGTCCCGGCCCATCTCGAAGGTGACCTCGACCGGTGTCCCGCGGGGATGACCGGCCGGGATGCCACTGATCGCGCCGGCCACGATCACCTTGTTGTCCTCGATGCGCGTCGACTCGACGCCGGTGCCCTGCTCGAAGACCCGGATGTCGACCTCGGACTGGTCGTCGGAGATCGTGTAGAACGTGCGCTTCACCTGGATCGGCAGGGCGTCGTTCTGGTGGGCCAGAAATGCCGCCACCGCGCTGCCGCGATCTTCCGCGAAGATCCCGAAGCCACGCGAGGTGACATCCGTCACGCGGGTGCGCACGAGGTCGACCACCGACGAGGTCGTCAGCCCGGCGGCGGACGCGCTCGCGGCGGCGGCGACCTCAAGGTCACCGGTCGCGGCCGCGTCGAGCTGCTGGTCCGGGCGCAGCCGTCCGCTGGCCACCAGCTCCGCGCGGACCTCGCGCTCCAGCGCCTTCTTCTGCCCGTAGACCGCCGCGCCCTTGGCGACGGCGAGGTCCGGGTCGACCAGCCGGCAGGTGAGCCCGAAGGTCTCCCCCAGCCGGCGGGCGACCGCGGGCAGCTTGCTCATCCCACCGACGAGGAGACAGAGGTCGATCTTGTCGACGCCCTTCTCCTTGGCCCGCTGCAGGACCGCGCCGGTGAGGTCGATCGTGCGCTGCAGCAGCGGCCCGGTGATCTCCTCCAGCGTCGCCCGGGTCACCGGCACGCTGCTCCGCCGCCCGCCGTGCATCACCAGGACGTCCACGCTCTCCCGCCCGGACAGCGCGAGCTTGGCGTCCTCGGCCGCGGTGAGCAGCTCCTGCTCGTCGTGGACGTCGTCGAGCGGGTCACCGGCGTCCGGCTGCTCCTGGACGAACTTCTGCGCCAGGTAGCGGACGATCTCGTTGTCCCAGTCGGCGCCGCCGAGCTCGTGGTCGCCGTCCGTGGCCACCACGGTGATGTCGTTCTCGCTGAGCCGGATCACCGTCGTGTCGAACGTGCCGCCGCCGAGGTCGTAGACGAGCACCGTCGAGGTGGACTGGCCATCCTGGGCGAACCCGTAGGCGAACGCCGCCGCGGTCGGCTCGTTGATGATGTCGACGACGTTGAGGCCGGCGAGCTCGCCGGCGAGCTTGGTCGCCTTGCGCTCCTCGTCACCGAAGTAGGCCGGGACGGTGATGACCACGTCCGTCACCGGGGTCCCGGTCGCCCGCTGCGCGTCCGCGGCCAGTGCCTTGAGCACCAGGCTGGACACCGACGCGGCGCTGTACTCGACGTCGTACGCCACGAACCGCCAGTCCGAGGCGCCCATGTGCCGCTTGACGAGCCGCGCGACGTCGTCCGGGCGGATGCGCGCCTGACGCTTGGCCTGGGTGCCGACCACGAACGACGTCGAGCCACCGCCGCCGGACGCACCGGCCACCGCCCCGGCCGTGCCGGCCGTGCCGCCTTCCGCGCCGCCCGGGCCACCGGCGGCCGCGCCGTCGAAGAGGACCACCGAGGGGGTCGTCGGCTGTGACTCGATGTTGCGGATCACGTCCGGGCGGCCGTACTCGTCGACCTGGGCGATACACGAGTAGGTGGTGCCCAGGTCGATTCCGAACACCTTGGTGCCTGCCACCGTCTGATCTTCCCTTCACCTGACGACTGCTGCGGCCGGCAGACCACGACCGGCGACGCCCCCACCCGGCCGGCGCACGTGCCACCGGCTCCGCCGCCGGCGGCGTGCGCGCCGGCATCTGCCTCATGATGATGACGCGCGCGTGCCGGGCCGTCGGAGCCGGCCGTCCCCCGGGCGTCCCGCCCCGCCGGAACGCCCGGTCGGGACGCCTGGTCAGAAGGCCCGGTAGACCTCGGTCTCGGCAGGTCGGACGACCATGGACTCCCCGCGGACGAAGCCGGGACGAACCGTCCGGGCGACCGTTCCCTCCAGCGCCGGATCGTCGGTGCCAACCCGGCGGACCCCCAGCGACCGCCCCGGATCGAACGGGTCACCGGCCGCCGGCGCGTAGGGACGGACGTCCGCGGCCAGGTCCAGGATCTGGAGCAGCTGCTTACGCAGGATCCCGGCGACGCTCTGGGCGTCCTCGGCGCCGAGGCTGCTCATCTGGTCGTACAGCCGGACCAGCCCGCGCAGCAGCGGGGTCATCGCCTCGGTCAGCTCACCGCCGCGCAGCCGGCCGTTCTCCGCGTGCAGGCGGTCGACCAGCTCGGCGTCGTGGCGGCGTAGGCGGACGAGCTCGTCCACCCGATCGGCGAGGCGTTCCAGCACCTGCCGGTCGACCAGCGCCGCGGCGGACACGTCCGCTCCGGCTCCGTTCATGACGGCTCCGTTCAAAGCACCGTCCACGGCGGCGGCCGGCGGGGCCTCGTCCGACGGGACCGCGCCGGTCACGGCCGGGCCATCGGTGCCCCCCACCGCCAGGCCCACCGGGACCGCGGCGGACGGCACGACCCCGGCACCCACCGAAACGGCGCCCGCCGGCCCAGCGCCAGCCGGAACGGTGCCAGCCGGAACGGTGCCAGCCGGAACGGTGCCCGCCGGAACGGTGCCCGCCGGCATGGTCTGCGCGGGCATGGCGTCCGCGCCCGATCCGTCGATCACGTCCGCGTCGGCCGGCCGGCCGGTGCCGTCGAACGGCCCCCGCTCGAAACCGAGGCCGAGGCCGGTGCCCGGCGATGGTGCGCCCAGCGCCTGCGCGCCGGCCCCGTCCGCCGTCCTGCCGGTGCCTGCCTCGTCTCCCGTCAGGAGATCGTCTCCCGTCAGGAGGTCATCGAACGCCACAACATCATCGGATGCCGACAGATCACCGGACGCGACGACGTCGTCGGGCTCCAGCAGCTCGCCGGACGCCACGACCTCGCCCGCCACGACACTGCCCGGCACGACACTGCCCGGCACGATGTCGCCCGCCACGACGTCGCCTGTCCCCAGGACGTCGCCTGTCCCCAGGACGTCGTCGGCCGCCACGGCGTCGTCCGCCGGGTGGCCACCCGGTGTCGGGAGGTCACCCGGCACGAGGACGTCCACCCGGTCCCGCGCGGCGAAGGCGTGCTCCGCGGCCGGGTAGTCCCCGATCGGGTCCCCGGCGTCGTCGAGCTGGCCGGGGACGCGGCCGGCGGGGGCGTCCCCGGCATGCCGGTCGGACGCGCTCCCGCCGAGGATCTCGTAGTCGAGCAGGTCGAACTCGTCCCGACGGCTGGCGGGACGGGCCCCCGTCGAGTCCCCGCCGTCCCCGGCCGGGGCGTCCTGCATGCCGGCGGGCTCGGTCGACTGGCGCACGTAGCGCCGGAAGAAATCGATCTTCTGCGCGGGCATCGGTGGCAGCTCGGCACCGCCGCGATCGTCGGCTCCGTCGTAGCCGGCGGCGGCTGTGTACTCACCGTCGCCGGAGTAGCCGGTGTCCCCGCCGTAGCCGGTTCCGCCGCCGGGCGCGAAAGCGGTGCCGCGGCCGGCATCGGCCTTCGCCTCGTAGGCGGCGCCATCCGCTGGTTCATAGGCGGCGCCACCCGCGTAGCCCGCATCATCGGTGTAGTCGGCGCCACCGGCGTAGGCGGCGTCGCGCTGGTATACCGGGCCGTCCGGGAAGTCGCCCTCGCGTTCGTACCGGTCGGACCCGCGGGCGTACGGCGCGGCATCCGGGTAGCCCTCGCCACCGGCACGCGGGCCGTCCCCCGAGTACTCCTCGTCACCGGCGAACGCCGTGTCCCTCGGGTACTCCGCATCTCCCGAGAACTGGGAGTCGCCCGAGAACCGCGGGTCGTCCGAGTACCGCACCTCCCCCGCGAACCGCGCGTCACCTTCGGCGAACCGCGCGTCACCGGAGTACTCGGCGTCGCCGGAGTACTGCGCACCAGCCGGGTAATCGGCCTCGGCGACGTACTCCGGCGCGCCGGGGCCGTCCGGGACGAACTCCGGGTCGCGGGCGTATCCCGGCGTGCCGGCATACGCCGCGGCACCGCCGCCGTCCCCGGCGTACCGGGGCTCGCCGCGGTAGCCGCCGTCGTCGGGATAGCCGCGAGCGGCGTTGTAGCTGGTCCGGCGCGGGAGCGGGGGCTCGCCACCGCGGGTGTAGTCCGCCTCGCCCGTGAAAGCCGCCTCACCGGGGAAGCCGGGAGCGTCGGCGAACCCGTCACCGCCCGCGTACCGCGGCCCGCCCGGGTACCCGGGACCGCGGTCGTACTCGCCGTCGGCGGTCTCGGGCCGCCGGTAGCCGTCGCCCGCGTACCGGTCCTCGCCCTCCGGCCCGGGCTCGTACGCGCTCTCCTCGTACCTGCCGCCGGCGTACCCGGGGTCGCCGTAGGCCTCGTCCGGGTAGGCGGAGCGGTAGCCCGCCTCCGGATCTCCCTCGCCGCGGTCCGGTGGGCCGTACCCGGCGCGCTCGTAGGTGTCCGGGGCGAATCCGCGACCGCCCCCGGCCGGCGCGCCCGCGCCACCGGAGTCGGAGCGCTCGCGCCCCGACCGGCCGCCCGGCAGCCGTGACACGTAACCCCTGGGACGGAGGTACTCCCCGTCGCCCGGGTCGGTGCCGTCGTCCGTGTCGTACCAGGCGGACGTCCGCTCCGGCCCGTCCGACCGGGGCTCGCCCCGATCGTCATCGCCCTGCTCCCGGGTGTCGGGCAGCTCCTCGCCGGGCAGGTCCTCGGGGGCGAACCAGCGGTAACCACCGGGGCCGCCCCGGCCCTCGCCCGCCTCACCCGGGCCGCCGGAGCGGCCCGACCGGGAGGAACGCCGTGGCTGGAACATGGAGTAACGCCCCTCCCCGTCAGGCGGCGGCAACGGACGGGTCATCCCGGTGCGTGGGCCCTGATCACGACTGATTCCCGGCTACTGCGGACAGCCTGCCCGGTTCCGGCGTTCCACTCAACTCCGGGTCCGCCCCGCGCACCGCGGGACGGGCCGCGGTGACCGGTCACTTGCGGCCAGCGGTCCAGTCCAGGCCCCACGAGTACGCCTTGTCCAGCTCGCGGTGCCCGCTGACATACCGGACCTCCCGGCTGACGGAGAAGTCACCACCGGTGTTCGTCAGCAGCGCGATCGCGCACATCCGGGCGCCGCCGGCCCGCTCGTCGAGGCGGACCTCGATCGGCGCGCCCTGGGCCGGGGTCAGCGTCACCACGGCGTCGGCCTGGTCGAAGGAGGCCACGCCCTCGTAGATGAAGGCGAAGACCAGCAGGCGACGGATCTCACCGATCCGGGCGAGGTTGACGTGCAGGTTCTCACCGCCGGCTGCGGCCCCGGTCCGGTCGTCGGCGTCGAGGTTGACGTACGGCGGGTTGTCGAACGAGCCGAAGGCGTTGCCGAGCGCCTGGACCACGCCGGAACGGCCGTCCGCCAGCTCGAACAGGCAGGCCAGGTCGAGGTCGATGCCGCCGCCGCCGGCGCTGAGTACCCGCTTGAGGAAGCCGCCCTTCCCCCCGCCGCCGCCGGTCCCGGTCTGGTTCCAGTTCAGGTTGACGTGCAGCCGCCCGCCGCCGCCCTGCTTGCTCAGCGACACGGTCGGCGTGGACTTGGTCAGCGTGACCTTGCTCAGCGACACCGGCGGCCCCGCCGCCGGTGCGGCGGGTCGCTTGCTGTAGTCGATGCCCATGTTCCGCTCCCTTGCGGTCGGTGGGTGATGGCAGTGGGTGACGACGGTGGGGTGGTCGGCAGTGAGATAGGTGGTGGTGGGTGGTGGTCGGTGGTGACGTCAGCTCCGGGTGCCGACGACCGGCGCGCCCTCGGGATCGCCGGCGTCCCCGGACTGGTCACCCGCGGCCGCGTCGTCCCCGCCGTCGAGGTTCCCCTGCCGCTCCTTCGAGCGGTGGCGGACCGAGGACAGCAGGGCCAGCCCGATGAACGCCACACCGATCAGCCCGGTGACGATCTCGTGCACCTCGGTCTCGATCGAGACCGCCAGGATGACGGCGAGCGCGCCGATCGCGTAGTGCGCTCCGTGCTCCAGGTAGATGTACTCGCCCAGTGTCCCGCGCCGGACGAGGTACACCGTGGTCGACCTGATGTACATGGCGCCGATACCCAGGCCGGTCGCGATGATGAAGATGTTCTGCGAGATGGCGAACGCCCCGACGACGCCGTCGAACGAGAACGACGCGTCGATCACCTCGAGGTAGAGGAACAGGAAGAAGGCGGCCCGGCCGGTCGCGAGGACCACGTCCGAGGTTCCCGTGGTGCGACCGGGTGCCGTGGTCTTCCCCGCTGCCGAGCCGTCGGCCCCGGCCTTCTCGTCCTCGTCGTCCTCGTCGTCGTCCGCGCCGATTCCGCGGGCCTCGAAGAACTCGCCCAGCCCGCGGACGCCCAGGTAGGTGGCGAGACCGGCGACCCCCGCCGTCAGCACCTGCTGGGTGTGGTCGCCGGAGAAGGCCTCCCCCACGACCAGCAACGCGACGAGCCCCAGTACGACGGACACGACGTCGAGCTGGCCGGCCCGGCGGAACGGCTCCTCGATGCGCTTGATCCACTGGATCTCGCGCTCCGGGTCGAACATGAAGTCAAGGAAGATCATAAAAAGGAAGATCCCGCCGAAGGCGGCGATCGAGGGGTGCGCGTCGTGCAGCCGGGCCCCGTACTCCTCCTCGTGGTTCAGCGCCAGGTCGAAGACGTCCACCGGGCTGAGGTGCGCCGTCAGCGCCACGATCACGATCGGGAACAGCAGCCGCATCCCGAACACGGCGATGATGACGCCGACACTGAGGAAGATGCGCTGCCAGAACTCGCTCATCCGGCGCAGGATCGTCGCGTTGATGACCGCATTGTCGAACGAGAGGCTGATCTCGAGGACGGCGAGGATCGCGACGATCGCCGCGGCGTCCCCGCCGCCGATCACACCAGCCCCCGCGACCCCGATCACCGTGATGGCGAGGGACCAGCCGAAAATTCGAAGTGCGTGCACTCCTTGGAACACCTCCCGGACCGGCTCACAGTGCTCCGACAGGCGTTTACGGACGAGCTCCGCGGTCCGTACGGAACCCACCACACACAACGTCACACACTGTCGCCGACCGCTGCGTCCAGCTCACCGGGCGGTGTAGGTCCCGCGGTCGAGCGAATCGTAGCCAGGTACGGGTCACTCGGCACGACCGAAACCCGACAGGCGCCCACCTTCCCCACCGTCCGTACACGGCTGGATCCATCGGCGCGAACGCGTCACAGGGGGCCGGCCGGCCCGTGACCCGCTCGAACTCCCGGCCGGGGCCCGCCGGCGGAGCCGGAGTCGATGCCGGGGTCAGCGCCAACGCCGAGGATCACCCCGGGACCAAGTCGTCCCGGGGTGATGTCGCGCACGCGGACGCGAACCGTCAGACATTCACCCCGTAGTCACGGGCGATTCCCGCGAGGCCGGAGGCGTAGCCCTGGCCGACCGCGCGGAACTTCCACTCCGCCCCGTGCCGGTAGACCTCACCGAAGACCATGGCGGTCTCGGTCGAGGCGTCCTCGGTGAGGTCGTAGCGCGCGATCTCGGTCTGGCCGGCGGCGTTCACCACGCGGATGAACGCGTTGCGTACCTGCCCGAAGCTCTGCGAGCGCGAGTCCGCGTCGTAGATGGAGACCGGAAAGACGATCTTGTCGATCTCGGTCGGGAGGCCCGCCAGGTCGACGTTGATCTTCTCGTCGTCGCCCTCGCCCTCACCGGTGAGGTTGTCGCCCTGGTGCTCGATCGCGCCTTCCGGGCTCTTCAGGTTGTTGAAGAAGATGAAGTGCCCGTCCGAGACCACCTTGCCGTCCGCCCGGCACGCGATCGCGCTGGCGTCCAGGTCGAAGTCGGCGCCGGTGGTCGTCCGCACGTCCCAGCCGAGACCGACGATGATGTTCGTGAGACCGGGCGCCTCCTTGGTCAGCGACACGTTGCCGCCCTTGCTGAGGCTGACTCCCACTGCTCCTCCAGGTTCGGTGTTGTCGGATGCTCGCCGGGCCGGCTTCCCAGCCGGCCCGGCGCTGTCGCCCGCGCGCGGTGGTCGCGCCGGGGGCCGCGCGCCGCCTCCGGCCGCCCAGGGGTCCGGGCGCCGGCAGCGTACTGCGTCACACATCACGCCCCGGGCCCTCGCGGGTCCGGTGTGTCCACCTCGGGCCCTCGCGGGCCCGGTCTGGTCACCTGCGTCACATGTCCAGCCGCGCGCGAGCCGGCGGGACCTGCCCGGCAGCGGCGCGTGCCCCCGGGCAGTTGCCGGCAGCCACCCGCACCGCCACTTCGCCCGAGGGCGACCGCCCCGGCGGCCGTACCCTCCGGTCGCCGTGGCCGGGCCGCGCTCCGCCCGCCCGGCGCCCGGGTCGATCGGAACTCGGTGTTCTGCAGTTCTGTGTTCAGCGGGACGAACGAGCGCGCGACGAGGTTCCCAGATCACCGAGCGTGCCACCACCAAAGGCTCACCACCCCCGGGGGCCACTGTCACTCAAACGACACATCGCCCGAACTCGACGTGCGGCGGGCGATGTGGTGGGCACACCGTCAGAAACGAGCGCCATCGAGGCTCCCGGACCGGCGCGGCGACCCGTCCGACGTCACCCACCGGACACACCACAGTGTCTACGAGAGCAATACTCACCGCGGAAGGTTAACCACCGGAGCAAGCCGGGAACATCGGTCAGGACCGTGACCATCGGGACAGCACAGGCAGACCCACCACAGAGACAACGTGGGCCCATCCGGTGGTTGCATGCAGTTCACGTGGCGGTGTCACCGAACGCCATGTACAGGGTCGACCATTGAGTCGTGGTTCGTCTGGATAAGGTCCCCATGATGATCGGACGTTCAGTAGGCCGGGTTGTCATCACTGACGCGCGCCCGGTCGTCTCCTGTGGCCAGTGGCCGTCGCGGGCGGTGGAGGGGGAAACCCTCACCGTCAGCGCGACGGTCTTCCGTGAGGGGCATGACCTCATCGGGGCCAATGTCGTTCTTTCCGGCCCCGACGGCCAGGGAGTTCCGTTTACGCGGATGAAACTCGCCGGCGCGGGCACGGACCGCTACGAGGCCGATGTCGTCATGGGCCGCGAGGGCCTGTGGGGCTATCGCGTGGAGGCCTGGGCTGATCCGCTGGCCACCTGGCGGCACGGCATCGAGCTCAAGGTCGGTGCCGGCCAGACGGTGGACGAGCTGGCGGTCGACTTCGAGGACGGCGCGCGGCTGCTGCTGCGCGCGCTGCCCGGAGTGCCCGAGCCCCGCCGGGTCGACATCGCGCGGGCCGTCGCGGTCCTGCGCGACGACGACGTGACGGATCCGCACGAGCGCATCGCCGCCGCCTGCTCCCCGGGGCTGGCCGGTCTGCTCGACGAGCACCCGCTGCGCGAGCTCGTGACCCGCACCCCGTTGTACCGGGTGTGGGTGGACCGCGAGCGGGCGCTCTACGGCAGCTGGTACGAGCTGTTCCCCCGGTCCGAGGGCGCGAGCCGCGACCCACCGCGATCGGGCACCTTCCTCACCGCCGCGGAACGACTGCCGGCCGTCGCCGCGATGGGCTTCGACGTGGTCTATCTGCCACCGATCCACCCGATCGGCGAGATCAACCGCAAGGGCCCGAACAACACCCTCACGCCCGGCCCGGAGGACCCCGGTTCACCGTGGGCCATCGGTAGCTCGCAGGGCGGCCACGACGCCGTCCACCCGGATCTGGGGACCCTGGACGACTTCGACCTCTTCGTCGCGCGGGCCCGCTCGCTCGGCATGGAGGTCGCGCTCGACCTGGCGTTGCAGTGCGCGCCGGACCACCCCTGGGCGAAGCACCATCCGGAGTGGTTCGTCGTGCGCAGCGACGGCTCGATCGCGTACGCGGAGAATCCGCCGAAGAAGTACCAGGACATCTACCCCCTGAACTTCGACGCCGACCCGATCGGTCTATATCACGAGATTCTGCGGGTGGTCCGGTTCTGGACGGCCCGCGGCGTCCGGATCTTCCGGGTGGACAATCCGCACACGAAGCCGGTCGAGTTCTGGGAGTGGCTCATCGGCCAGGTCAAGGCGACCGAGCCGGACGTGCTGTTCCTGGCCGAGGCGTTCACCCGCCCGGCGATGATGCACACGCTCGCCAAGATTGGCTTCACCCAGTCCTACACCTACTTCACCTGGCGCAACGAGCGCCATGAGCTGGAGGAGTACGCGCAGGAGCTGGTCGACGCGGCGCACTACATGCGGCCCAACTTCTTCGTCAACACCCCGGACATCCTGCCCGGGTTCCTGCAGACGGGCGGGCCGGCGGCGTTCCGCATCCGGGCGGTGCTCGCCTCGATGCTCTCCCCGACCTGGGGGGTGTACGCGGGGTACGAGCTGTACGAGAACTCCCCGGTGCGGGCCGGGAGCGAGGAGTACCTCGACTCGGAGAAATACCAGTACAAGCCGCGGGACTGGGCCGGTGCGGAACGCGCCGGGGCCTCTCTGGCGCCCTACCTCACCCGGCTCAACCAGATCCGGCGCGACCACCCGGCCCTGCACTGGATGCGCAACCTGCACATCCACGAGTCCGCGACGCCCGAGATCACAGTCTTCTCCAAACGGCACACCGCGGCCCGGGCGGGCGGACCCGCCCTCGGCCGCCTCCGCCCCGACGACGACCTCGTCATCGTCGTCGTCAGCCTTGACCCGCATTCGGCCCGGGAGACCACCGTGCGACTGGACATGCCCGCTCTCGGGCTTGACTGGGGCGACCGCTTCGAAGTGCACGACGAGATGACCGGCGTCACCTACCAGTGGGGCCGTGAGAACTACGTCCGCCTGGAGCCGACCGAGCCCGCCCACATCCTGACCGCGCGGCGCCTGCCGTGAACGAGTCGGAACCGTTCGCGGAGCAGCCGCTGCGCGAGACCGCGGCCGAGGGCGGCGACACGGGGACGTCCCAGGACCCGCTGTGGTTCAAGCGGGCCGTGTTCTACGAGGTCCTCGTCCGCGGCTTCGCCGACTCCAACGGCGACGGCACCGGCGACCTGGCCGGGCTGGTCTCGAAACTGGACTACCTCGAGTGGCTCGGCGTGGACTGCCTGTGGCTGCTGCCCATCTACTCCTCGCCGCTGCGCGACGGCGGGTACGACATCAGCGACTACTTCCAGATCCTCCCCGAGTTCGGGGACCTGGGTGACTTCATCAACCTCGTCGACGAGGCGCACCGGCGCGGGCTACGGATCATCGCCGACCTGGTGATGAACCACACCTCCGACGCACACCCGTGGTTCCAGGCGTCCCGCTCGGACCCGGACGGCCCGTACGGCGACTTCTACGTCTGGTCCGACACCGACGAGAAGTACCCCGACGCCCGGATCATCTTCGTCGACACCGAGAAGTCGAACTGGACCTGGGACCCGGTGCGCGGGCAGTACTACTGGCACCGGTTCTTCTCCCACCAGCCCGACCTCAACTACGACAACCCGGACGTCCAGGAGGCGATGCTGGAGGTCCTGCGCTTCTGGCTCGACCTCGGCCTCGACGGGTTCCGCCTGGACGCCGTTCCCTACCTGTACGTGCGCGAGGGCACGAACGGGGAGAACCTGCCGGAGACGCACGAGTACCTGCGCCGGGTCCGCAAGGAGATCGACGCCAAGTACGCCGACAGGGTCATGCTGGCCGAGGCGAACCAGTGGCCCTCGGACGTCGTCCAGTACTTCGGCAATGACGACGAGTGCCACATGGCCTTCCACTTCCCGCTGATGCCGCGCATCTTCATGGCGGTGCGGCGGGAGTCGCGCTACCCGATCTCGGAGATCCTGGCGCAGACCCCGGAGATCCCGCCGAACTGCCAGTGGGGCATCTTCCTCCGCAACCACGACGAGCTGACCCTGGAGATGGTCACCGACGAGGAGCGGGACTACATGTACGCCGAGTACGCGAAGGACCCGCGTATGAAGGCGAACATCGGGATCCGCCGACGCCTCGCCCCGCTGCTGGACAACAGCCGCGACCAGATGGAGCTGTTCACCGCCCTGCTGCTCTCCCTGCCCGGCAGTCCCGTGCTCTACTACGGCGACGAGATCGGTATGGGCGACAACATCTATCTCGGTGACCGCGACGGCGTGCGCACCCCGATGCAGTGGTCCCCGGACCGCAACGCCGGGTTCTCGACAACCGACCCGGCCCGGCTGTACCTACCGGTGATCATGGACCCGGTGTACGGCTACCAGGCGCTGAACGTCGAGGCCGAGCAGCGGATGCCGACGTCGTTCCTGTCCTGGACCAGGCGGATGATCGAGGTCCGCAAGCGGCATCCCGTCTTCGGGCTCGGTACCTACGAGGAGCTCGGCGCGTCGAATCCGTCGGTCTTCGCGTATGTCCGGGAGTTCGGTGACGACAGGGTGCTCTGCGTCGCGAACCTCTCCCGGTTCGCCCAGCCCGTCGAGCTCGACCTGCGGAGATTCGCCGGCCTGGTGCCGGTGGAGCTGCTCGGCCGGGTCCATTTCCCACCGGTCGGCGAGCTTCCGTACCTGCTGACACTGCCCGGTCACGGACACTACTGGTTCGCTCTGTCCAATCCGGGGGAATTCACTCAGTAGACGTCAGGACAGCCGTCAGGACATGCGGCTGGACGCGCCGTACGGCTGGCGTCGCCCGCGCGGTGTGTTCGGGCGGAACCGAACCGGGCCGAACCCGGTCGGTTCGGTCTTGATCTCCGGGCCGGACGACGCCAGGATTCACTCCTCCGGTGCCGCGCGGTTCTCCACATCCCGGGCGGCACCCAGGCCGGAGGAGAGCCGCGGAACACGGCGGGGCGGCTCGACGCCGATGACGAAGTGAAAAGTGACGCGCAGGGAGGTCGGGCATGACGGACCACCACTCCGAGCTCACGGCCCTGCTCTCGGACTGGCTGCCCAGGCAGCGCTGGTTCGCGGGCAAGGGCCGGCCGGGCGGGAGGCTGCGCGTCGGGCAGGACGTCCGCCTCAGCCTCGACGCGGCGGTGAAGGCGGCGATGCACCTGCTGGTGGTGGAGGTCCGCTATGACGACGGCGGCCTCTCCGACCACTACCAGGTCCCGGTGGTGATCCGGCCGGACGCCCCCTTCGGCCACGAGGGGTTCCTCATCGGCGAGTCGTCGGTGGGCTTGGTCTACGACGGCCTGCACGACTCCGACGGAAGCGCCGCCCTGCTGGACTACCTGCGCCGGGGCGCGAGCCGCGAGGGGCTGACCGCGACGGCGGTCGAGTCGTTGGACGACCTGCCCGCGCACGCGGTCGGCGCCGAGCAGTCGAACACCTCGATCGTCTACGGCGACGCCTACATCCTGAAGGTCTTCCGCCGCCTGTGGCCCGGGACGAATCCCGATCTGGAGATCACCCGGGTTCTGGCGCGCGCCGGCAGCGAGCACGTGGCCCGGCCGGTGGCCTGGCTGAGCGGGCAGCTCTCCGGCGTCCCGACGACCTTCGCGTTCATGCAGGACTTCCTGCGCACCGGGGCCGAGGGCTGGCTGCTGGCCCTGGCCAGCGTCCGCGACCTCTACGCCGAGGGCGACCTGCACGCCGACGAGGTGGGCGGCGACTTCGCCGCCGAGGCCGAGCGGCTGGGCGCCGCGACCGCCCAGGTGCACCGCGACCTGGCCGCCGCGCTGCCGACCCGGCCCGCCGACGCCGCCGCGCTCGGCGAGGTCGCCGACTACCTGCACAGCCGGCTCGACGCCGCGCTGGCGGCCGTGGCGGAGCTCGCGCCGTTCGAGGCCGCGCTGCGGACCGCCTACGACGAGGTCCGCAGCGCCGACCACGCGGCGCCGTTCCAGCGCATCCACGGCGACCTGCATCTCGGCCAGGTGCTGCGGGTGGAGTCGGGCTGGGTGCTGTTCGACTTCGAGGGTGAGCCGGCGCGGCCGGTGCCCGAGCGGACCCTGCTCGAATCCCCGCTGCGCGACATCGCCGGCATGCTCCGATCGTTCGACTACGCGGCCCAGTCGATGCTGCTCGAGCGCTCCGACGAGCCGTCGCTGGCCTACCGGGCGCTGGAGTGGGCCGACCGCAACCGGGACGCCTTCTGCCGCGGCTACGGCGCGGTGTCCGGCGCGGACCCCCGGGACGGCAGCGCCGTCCTGCGTGGTCTCGAGCTCGACAAGGCCGTGTACGAAGTGCTCTACGAGGCGCGCCACCGGCCGGGCTGGATCAGCATCCCGCTGCGTTCGGTCGAACGGTTGACCGGCGGGCGGCCCACTGAGCTCCCCGCGCCCTGAGTGGACCAAACGCCCCGTGCGCTGAGCGAACAGCGCTCCCCGCGCCCTGAGCGACACGACGAAACCCACCGGGGGCGCCTGGGTGGGACGCGATCTCGACGACGAGAGAAGGACAGGTGGCCGGAGTGGACGACCCCGACGACACGAGGCGGACCGGATCCGTGAACGGGCGCCCTGACTCGGTGAACCTGTCGAGGTTCACCGACACCGCCGTCGTGGACCGGCCAGGCGTTGTAGAGAGGACCGGTGGCGCGGACAGGCCCGGTGGCGCGGATCCGGCGGCCCCGAGCGGTGCTCCGGACCCGGTTGCCGCGGCCCGCCCGGCCGGTGCCCCGGAACCGACCGGCACACCGGACCCGGCGAGCGCGCCCCCGCTGGGACTGCCCGGGGAGGTGCTCGACCGCCTCGCCGGCGGCGCGCACCACGACCCGCATGGCGTGCTCGGCGCGCACCCCACCCGGGGCTGGACAGTCATCCGCGCACTGCGCCCCGACGCCACCGCCGTCGCCGTCCTCGTCGACGGGACGCCCCACCCGATGACGAGGCTGCACAGCGGTGGGATCTTCGCCGTCGCCGTGCCCGGCGGCATCCCCGACTACCGGTTCGAGGTCACCTACCCCGACTCGACCTACGTGGTCGACGACCCGTACCAGCACCTGCCGACGCTCGGCGAGATCGACCTGCACCTGATCGGCGAGGGACGTCACGAGCGGCTCTGGCACGTCCTGGGCGCGCACGTGCGCCGCCTCGACCGAGGGCCGGGCAGCGACGGCGGGACAGTCGCGGGGGTCAGCTTCGCGGTCTGGGCGCCGAACGCCCGCGGCGTGCGGGTGGTCGGCGACTTCGACTTCTGGGACGGCCGCGGCTTCCCGATGCGCTCGCTGGGCTCGTCGGGCGTCTGGGAGCTGTTCGTCCCCGGTATCGGGGCCGGAACCCGCTACAAGTACGAGATCCTCGGCTCTGACGGCGTGTGGCGGCAGAAGGCGGACCCGCTGGCCTTCGCCACCGAGCAGCCCCCGGCCACCGCCAGCGTGGTCCACGAGTCGAGCTACACCTGGGACGACGCGGCCTGGCTCGAGCGGCGCGCGAGCATCCCCTGGCACGCCGCGCCGGTCAGCATCTACGAGGTGCACCTGGCCTCGTGGCGGCGCGGCCTGAGCTACCTCGAGCTGGCCGAGCAGCTCGTCGAGTACGTGCGCGAGAACGGCTTCACCCACGTCGAGATGCTGCCGGTGGCCGAGCACCCGTTCGGCGGCTCCTGGGGCTACCAGGTCACCTCGTACTACGCGCCGACGTCCCGCTTCGGCAGCCCGGACGAGTTCCGGCACCTCGTCGACGCGCTGCACGCCGCCGGGATCGGCGTGATCGTCGACTGGGTGCCCGCCCACTTCCCCCGGGACGCCTTCGCGCTGGGCCGCTTCGACGGCACCCCGCTCTACGAGCACCCCGACCCGCGCCGCGGCGAGCAGCCCGACTGGGGCACCTACGTCTTCGACTTCGGCCGGTCCGAGGTACGCAACTTCCTCGTCGCCAACGCGCTGTACTGGCTGGAGGAGTTCCACGTCGACGGGTTGCGGGTCGACGCCGTCGCCTCGATGCTCTACCTCGACTACTCCCGGCCCTCGGGCGAGTGGGTGCCCAACGCGCATGGCGGCCGGGAGAACCTGGAGGCCGTCTCGCTGCTGCAGGAGGTCAACGCGACCGTCTACCGGCGGGTGCCGGGAGCGATGATGATCGCCGAGGAGTCGACGGCCTGGCCCGGCGTGACCCGCCCGACCCACCTCGGGGGCCTCGGCTTCGGCTTCAAGTGGAACATGGGCTGGATGCACGACACCCTCGACTACTCGTCGCGGGCGCCGCTGTTCCGCACCTACCACCACCACCAGATGACGTTCTCGCTGATGTACGCGTTCTCCGAGAACTTCGTCCTGCCGTTCAGCCACGACGAGGTCGTGCACGGCAAGGGCTCGCTGCTGCGCAAGATGCCGGGTGACCGCCGGGCCCAGCTGGCCAACCTGCGGGCGCTCTACGGCTACATGTGGGCGCACCCCGGCAAGCAGCTGCTGTTCATGGGCTGCGAGTTCGCCCAGGACAACGAGTGGAGCGAGGCCACCTCGCTGGACTGGCACCTGCTCGGCGAGGCCGGGCACGGCGGGGTGGCCCGCCTGGTCCGCGACCTCAACCACACCTACCGGGAGATCCCGGCCCTGTGGGAGCGCGACTCCGATCCGAGCGGCTTCTCGTGGATCGACGCCAGCGACGCCGAGAACAACGTCTTCGCGTTCGTACGCTGGGGTGAGGACGGCGAGCGGGCGCTGGCGTGCGTGACGAACTTCGCCGGCGTCGGCCAGGTCGGCTACCGCCTCGGCTTCCCGTTCCCGGGCCGCTGGCGCGAGGTGCTCAACACCGACGCGCTCGACTACGGCGGCGGCGGCATGGGCAACCTCGGCGGGATCACCGCGGTGGCGGACCCGTCGCACGGCCTGCCCGCCTCGGCGGCCCTGTCACTTCCCCCGCTGGGCACCGTCTGGTTCGTGCACGAGCCGGCCGACGGCGGACCTGCCGGCGACGGACCTTCTGTCGACGGGCAGACCGACAACGAGCTGACCGCCGGCGAGCCGGCAGACGGCGTGCGGTCCGACCCCGAGGCCTGACAGCCGGGCCCCGCCGGGGCGGCCGGTCCTCGTCGGACTCGGCCTCCCCGGCGGCACACCGCGGCTCCGCGGTGACAGCGGTGTCAGACAGGCGTGCTCAGAACAGGGCGGCGGCGAGGGCCCGCCGGGCCGGGGCGACCGCCGGCTCGCCGTCGCCCAGCGCCTGGAACAGCCCGACCAGATGCGCCCGCAGCTTCTCCCGGTCGTCGCCCGAGGTGCGGCGGACGAGGTCGACGAGGCGGCCCAGGCCGGTGGCCGGGTCGCCCTGGGCGATGGTCAGGTCGGCCACCGCGAGCGCCGCCTCGACGTCGTCGGGGTTCTCCGAGAGCCGCTGACGCAGCCAGGCCGGGTCGTAGCCGCGCACCCGCCGCAGCAGCTCCACCCGGGCCAGGCCGAGGGTGGCGTCCGCGTCCCCGGGGGCCTCGGCGAGCTGGGCCTGGTAGGCGGCGGCGGCCGCGTCCAGGTCGCCGGCGGCCATCGCGTCCTCCGCGGCGGCGATGTTCGGCGGCAGCGCGGGACCGCCCTCGGCTCCCGCCCCCGGCAGCCCGCCCATCGCCTCCCCGACGACGCTCAGGAGCTGGTCCAGCCAGCCGCGCACCTCCCGCTCGGGGACCGCGCCGGTGAACTCTCCGATGATCCGGCCGCCGACCACCGCCTTGACCGCGGGGATGCCCTGCACGCCCGCGGCCTGCGCGAGACCGGGGTTGGCGTCGACGTCCACCTTGGCGAGCACCCAGCGGCCGCCGTCGGCGGCGGCGAGGCGCTCCAGGATGGGGCTGAGCTGCTTACACGGCCCGCACCACTCGGCCCAGAAGTCGATGACCACGGGAACCTGCATGGAACGGTTCACGACGTCCTCGGCGAACGTCGCCTCGGTCACGTCGATCACGACCGGGCCGGCGGCACCGGCGGGCGCCGCGCCGCCGGGAGAGCCACCGGGGCCGGCCCGGCCGGCCGGGGGCGCCGGCGGCTGGGCCGGCTTCGGGTCTAGGGGAACCGCACCGGCGAGCCGTAGGCCGCCGAGGGTGTCGGGCATACTGCCCGGCCCGCCCCTGCGCGGCGAGCCGGGTGGGACAGGTGACCTCCGCTGCATGTCTCCATCGTTACACCCGGCGGTCGCGGTCAGGACGCCCCCGGGCCACTTTTCCGCGCGTGGTCACCTCGGTGGCGACACCCGGACACCCGGCGCCCGGCCTCAGTCGCCGGCCAGGTGGCGCTCGACGCTGGCGACCTTGGCGTGCAGCGCGTCGCTCACGCCCTCGCGCAGATCAGCCTTGAGCACCAGGCTCACCCGTCCGCACCGGGCCGCCACGGCCTCGGTGGCCCGCCGTACGACGTCCATCACCTCGGCCCACTCACCCTCGATGATCGTGAACATCGCGTTGGTCTCGTTCGGCAGGCCGGAGTCGCGCACGACCCGGACCGCCTCGGCGACCGGAGCCGAGACGTCCTCGCCGAGACCGATGGGAGTGACGCTGAAGGCAACAAGCATGTGGACAGGCCTACCATGCCTCGCGCTGCGGACACGGAGGTCTGCGCTGGTTCCACGCGGAGTCGAACCATGGGTGCCCACCCGACCGGAGAGCCATTTTTCGCGACGAACCCGTCACGGGATGTTGATGCTAGGTGAGAATTGACCGGAGTTCACCAAACCCGGGACAACGCGCGCTGACGGTACGCCCTACCATGACCCGCCGTGGGGTGGATGCAGACTTATGACGAGGCAGACGAGGCTTAGGTGGGGCTGAGTACCCTGCTCGACACGCTGACCGACCTGGTGGTGGTCGTCGGCGGTGACGGGCGTGTCCTCGAACTCGGCGCGGCCGCGCGCGCGTTCGTGGGAGACCGGATCGGCACGGCGCCGCACCTGCACGACCTGTCCGACGTGGTCGATCCCGCGTGCCGGGTCGAGCTCGCCGGCCCGGTGTCGCAGGCGCTGGCCCGGACGGGCGTGTGGCGGGGCACCGTCTCGCTGATCGACCTGGCCGGCACGACCGCGCCGTACACGGTCACGGCGCGGCTGGACCCGGCCGGCGGGATGGTCATCGTCGCCCGCGACACCGTCGACGCGCGTGCCCGCCGGGCCGCCGAGACCGAGTCGCGGTCCAAGGACGAGTTCGTCGCGCGGCTCGGCCACGAGCTGCGCACACCGCTGAACGCGATGCTCGGGTTCGCCCAGCTCCTCGAGCTCGAACCGCTCACGCCCGACCTGCACGAGGACGTCGAGCGCATCATCACCGGCGGCCGCCACATGCAGGCCCTGATCGACGACGTCCTCGACCTGGCGCGGCTGCGCGCCGGGCGCGGTGACATCAACAAGGGGCCGGTGAACGTGCTGGACATCGTCCAGGGCGTGGTCGAGCTGGTCGAGCCGCTGGCCGAGCGCCGCGGGATCCGGCGGATCATCCATCCGGCCCGGCCTCTCATCGCCGACGCGGACCGCCGCCGGTTGTGGCAGGTCCTGCTGAACCTGGTCGGCAACGCGCTGAAGTACGGCCGGGAGGGCGGCAACGTCCGGGTCGGCGTGGTCCCGGTCACCGGTTCACGGATCCGCATCGAGGTGGAGGACGACGGGATCGGGCTGTCCCCGTCCGCGCTGTCCCGGCTGTTCCGGCCGTTCGAGCGCCTCGGGGCCGAGGACACCGGAGTCGAGGGCAGCGGCCTCGGTCTGGCCCTCTCCCACGCCCTTGTGACGGCGATGGGCGGTGTTCTGACGGTTGCCAGCAGGCCCGGGGTGGGCAGCGTCTTCGCGGTCGTCCTGGACGCCGTGGACGTCCGTTACGACCACACCGAGGAGGACCCGGACGACTTCGTGGGCGACGGGCAGCTCGAGCCGGGTGGCCTTCGCGTGGTCCATGTCAGCGGCGACCCGGGGCTGCGCGCCCTGGTCAGCGACACCCTGGCGAGCGCGCTCGGGGCGGACACCATCAGCGTGCCGCGCGGGGCCCTCGCGGTCGAGGCCATCCGGCGGGCCCGCCCGTCGCTGGTCCTCCTCGACCGCGACCTGCCGGACGTGACCGCGGTCGACCTCCTCCCCCGGCTGGCCGCGGACCCGGTGGCGGGCACCGTCCCCGCCCTGGTGCTGACCACCGAGGTGGACCCGGACGAGTGGACCCGCCTGCGCCAGGCGGGCGCCGTACAGGTCCTCGGCATGCCGCTGGACGTCACCTCGCTGATCGCCGCCACCTCGCAGCTCACCACCGCCTGAGGCCTGGAGGGCGGCCGGCTGTCAGCTGACCGCCCCGGCAGCTGACCGTCACGTCACCCGGAGCGCGGGAGGTGGGGGTCGGGGACGGCGGCCAGGAGAGTGGCGGCCGCGGTATAGGGGTCGAGGCGGCCGGAGGTGACCTGGCGGGCCAGGTCGGCCAGCTGGGCCGCGCCGTTGAGCCTGCCCAGCCGGGCCCGCATGCCGGCCAGGGCGATCTGGGAGATCTCCTCGGCCGCGCGGTGCAGCCGGCGGCGTTCGAGCTCACCGGACGTCCGCAGCCAGTCGTGGTGGCGCTCGATCGCGTCCAGGAGCTCCGGCACGCCCTTTCCGGTCGCGGCCTCGAGCCGCACGACCTCGGGCTGCCAGCCGGCTTCCGCCGCCCCACCGGCCGCCGTGCCACCGACCGCCCTGCCACCGGCCATCCGGACGGCGGCGACGAGGTCGCGGTAGGTGTGGTCGGCGCCGGGACGGTCGGCCTTGTTGACGACGAGGATGTCGGCGATCTCCATGATGCCGGCCTTGGCCGCCTGGATCCCGTCCCCCATGCCCGGGGCGAGCAGGACCAGCGTGGTGTCGGCCAGCGAGGCGACATCCACCTCGGCCTGGCCGACACCGACGGTCTCGATCAGCACGATGTCGAAGCCGGCCGCGTCGAGGACCCTCAGCGCCTGTGGGGTGGCCCAGGACAGCCCGCCGAGGTTGCCCCTGGTGGCCAGGGAGCGGACGAACACCTCCGGGTCGGTGGCGTGCTCGACCATCCGGACCCGGTCGCCCAGCAGTGCGCCGCCGGTGAACGGGGAGCTCGGGTCGATCGCGAGCACGCCCACCCGCAGCCCGCGAGCCCGGAAGGCGCCGACCAGCGCCGAGGTGGACGTCGACTTCCCCACCCCGGGAGCCCCGGTCAGACCGATCACCCGGGCGCGGCCGGTGTGCGGGGCGAGCAGGGCGCTCACCTCGCGCAGGGCGTCGGATTCGTCCTCGACGAGCGAGATCAGGCGGGCCACCGCGCGCCGGTCACCGGCCAGGGCGGCGGTGGTGAGCTCCGCCGGGCTCGGGCGCGCGGCGCGCGCCCGCCCGGCTGTCGCCGGCCCGGATCTCGCCGGACCGGCTGGAGCGACCCCGGCGGAGCCCGCGCTCACGCCGGAGCCCGAGCTCACGCCGGAACGCGCAGCACCAGGGCGTCGCCCTGGCCGCCGCCGCCGCACAGCGCCGCCGCGCCGATGCCGCCGCCGCGGCGCTGCAGCTCGAGCATGAGGGTGAGCGCGACCCGGGCGCCGGACATCCCGACCGGGTGGCCGACCGCGATCGCGCCGCCGTTGACGTTGGTGATGTCCGGGCCGATCCCCAGCTCGCGCATCGACTGGATGCCGACGGCCGCGAACGCCTCGTTGATCTCGACGAGGTCGAGGTCGGCCGGGGTCAGCTTCTCCTTCGCCAGGGCGGCGAGGATCGCGTTCGACGGCTGGGAGTGCAGGGACGGGTCCGGGCCGGACACGTAGCCGTGGTGGCCGATCTCGGCGATGATCGGCAGGCCCAGCTCCTCGGCCTTCGCCCGGCTCGTCACGACGACCGCGGCCGCGCCGTCCGAGATCTGGGAGGCCGAGCCGGCGGTGATCGAGCCGGCCTTGTCGAACGCCGGGCGCAGCTTCGCCAGGCTCTCCGCCGTCGTCTCGGCCCGGACGCCCTCGTCCGCGCTGACGACGATCGGGTCGCCGCGGCGCTGGGGCACCTCGACCGGGACGATCTCGTTCTCGAACAGGCCGTTCTTCGCCGCGGCCGCGGCCCGCTGGTGCGACCGGGCGCTGAACTCGTCCTGCTCCTCGCGGGTGATGCCGTAGCGGGAGTTGTACCGGTCGGTCGCGAGACCCATCGACACCTGGTCGAACCCGCAGGTGAGGGCATCCACCGCGATGGAGTCCGTCAGGGTGGTGTCGCCGTACTTGACGCCGCCGCGCAGCGCGGGCAGCAGGTGCGGCGAGCGGGTCATCGACTCCATGCCGCCGGCCACGATGACGTCGTACTGACCGCTGGAGATGTAGAGGTCCGCCAGCGAGATGGCGTTCAGGCCCGACAGGCACACCTTGTTGATGCTGGTGGACGGCACCGTCATCGGGATGCCGCCCTTCACGGCGGCCTGGCGGGCGGCGGCCTGGCCGGCGCCGGCCTGGATGACCTGGCCCAGGATGACGTAGTCGACGGCGTCGCCGGCCAGCCCGGCCCGCTCGAGCGCGGCGCGGATGGCGATACCGCCCAGGTCGACCGCGGTGAAGTCCTTGAGGGCGCCGGAGAGCTTGCCGATCGGGGTGCGCGCACCGGCCACGATGACAGAACCAGGCATGGACGCCTCCTAGGTCACGGGTACCGGCTCGCGCGGCACCGGCCCTGCACGGTTACCCCCGCGATGTGCCGCGAGGCTACCCCCGCGATGTGCCGCGACCGCGTTCCGCCGGCCATGACGGCCGGACGGGTGGGGAGAACAAAACTCTCCCAGCAACAATAACGTGATCTTGGTGGACGCGCCGGGGGTGCCGCCCGCCGGAACAGCCCCAGGACGGCCCTGTGTGACGAACATCGCCCGCCGCGCCCGGAGGAGCGCCGGCGAAACACGGCGGCGGTCAGGACGAACGGGCCGTCGGCCTACCGGTCAGGAAGAACGGACCGGTAGGCGGACCGGTCAGGAGAAGACGCCGCAGGATGCCCGGAACTGGCTGTTCGCGCCCGACGCCGGCAGCTGGGTGGTCGTGCCCTGCCCGGCCGTGACCAGCCCCTCCGGGGTGAGCTGGAGCGGGGTGGTGACGACCTGGAAGTCCGTTCCGACGGTCGACGACGTGCCGGCGACGAGCCGCATCCCGGTCTCGTCGCAGCCGAAGCCGAAGCCGGCGTTGTCGCGCTGGCCGGCGGACAGGCGCACTCCGGGCCCGAGGGTGACCGGCGCGAGCACGTCCCGCGCGGCGTAGCGGAGCATCGTGTACTCCTCGATGGCGTCGCGGGTCGCGGTGCGGACCAGGATCTCGGCGAAGCCGTCGACGTTCGCGTCCACGACGGCGTGAACCGTCGGGAGCTGCAGGCCGGGCAGGTCGACGCTGGTGGTCCTGCCACTGCGGGAGAAGGTCACCTCGACCTTCGAGGTCGTCTCGTTGACGCGGACCTGGTCGCCGATCCCGTCCCCGTCCACGTCGCTGGCGCCCGCCGGCCGGGTAACGGGGGTGGGCAGGTCCGCAGCGCCGGAGCCGCCAGGCCCCGGCGTCGCGCTCGCGGGCGGGCTCGACGGGCTCACGGTGGACGGCGGGGTCGTCGCCGCCGCCGACGGGCTGGACGTCGCCCGCGGCGGCCTGGTCGAGCCGGGGACGCCGTTGCCGCCGTTCGAGCCGCCAGCCCCCCCGGTGGACGGGGTGGCCGGCCGGCTGGTCTCGGAGAGCACCGAGGACACCAGCGGCGGTGCGGCGGGCTCGACGACCTGCTGGTTCGACGACTTCGGCCGGACCGCGACGATGGCCAGGACGATCAGGGCGGCCATCGCCACGCCACCGGTGGCCATCAGCGGCAGGCGCCACCAGCGGCGGCGCTCCACCCCGGCCCGGATGCGGTGCAGCGCGTCGGGGGACGCCCGCACGGGCTCCACCGCCGCCCGCAGCAGGCGGGTGAGCTCCTCCGGTTCGAGCCCGCTGCTCACCGCAGGCCCTCCAGCTTGCCGCTCAGTGCCGCCAGCCCCCGTGACGTGTAGGCCTTCACCGACCCGACGCTGCAGCCCATCACCGCGGCGGCGTCAGCCTCCGACATGTCCGCGTAGTAGCGGAGCACGACCGCTTCCCGTTGCCGTCTGGGCAGCTCCCGCAGTGCCTGGACGACGGCGGCCCGCTCGACCAGAGAGTAGGCCCCCTCTTCGGCGCTCGCGGCGTCGGGCATCGGCTTGGGGGCGTGCTTGAGAGCGACCAGTCGACGCCGGAGGGTGGACCGTGCGAGATTGACCACCGTCTGACGGAGGTAGGCCAGGGCCTTGTCCCGGTCCTGGAGCCGACCCCAGGCACCGTGCACCCGGATGTAGGCGTCCTGCACGACCTCCTCGCACAACCCGATGTCATCCAGCAGCAGTGCCGCGAGACGGACTAGGGATCGGTAGTGCTCGGAGTACAACGCCGTCAGAGCGGCGTCGGCGTCCCGCGCGACGGCGCTACGGGCGGCGTCGCTCCGCGCAGGCACGGGCCGCCACCCTTCCACGACTGTCATGGGCGCGGTCACGCAAAGTCTGACGCGCGCCGACCCTCCAAGGTTGTCCCAGAAGTTCTATCGCGTCGCGCGGCACGCCGACACCCCTCAGTTCTCCTGGCCCGCCGACCTGCGGGTCGTCCACCACGCCGGGCGGCGGAGCCCCGCCACCGGGCACCCGACAGACGCCGGAGGTAGATCGAGAATGAAGCGGATCCTCGAAGCGATCATGGCTGGTGGGGGGCGTTCGCCGGAGCGGCGGGCGGAGTTCGGGGCGTTGGCGGTGCCGGAGTCGTACCGGGGTGTGGTGGTGCGCAAGG
>NZ_JALKFY010000120.1:0-274 GCF_023242985.1 Frankia sp. Mgl5
CGCAAGATCGGCAAAGATTGATCATCGCTGAGATCAATCAGGAAGTTTTTTAGCCGGCGGCCCGCTGCAATCGTTGTGGCAATATCGAGCAGTTCCACTGGGGCAAGCATCGAACCCAGTCGGGCGCGCTGCAGCGGGGAACGTATATCGCGGATGCCTCCAAGCGGCACGCTTCCTTTTAAACGAAGCACAGTGGCTCCTTCGTCCGTTGCCTGCTGCGCATAGCGAACTTGATCTATATGGGTAAAAGGCACCAACTCGCTTGCTTTCTCTT
>NZ_JALKFY010000121.1:0-274 GCF_023242985.1 Frankia sp. Mgl5
TTGCTGCCATCTCCATATGCCCACAAACCTAAGCCGATCGGTGCGCCCGGAATGGTAACAGGCTGCGCGGCGATGCGTCCGTATGCAATCCGCACGTCGCTGGCCGGAGCATTAGCAAAGTTGTAGGCAAGCTTGGCCGCTTTTTTGGTTCGGTATACAGGCTCTGTGACTGTCGTGAACGAGCCGCTGGTATTAAGCGATGCCGGGTAGCCAGCGTGAGACATGCCTGTTTGGTTATCAAAGGTAAGCCAAGGTTGTTCGATCTGTCCAACGG
>NZ_JALKFY010000122.1:0-273 GCF_023242985.1 Frankia sp. Mgl5
GTCCATGAGCCACAGCGACGCGCGCATCGGGTACCAGCATCGAGATATGTTCCGCCATCTGCTCAATGCCCTGCACCAGATTATAGAGGAAGAAAACCTGCCCGCCGCGCGCCAGCTCCCGTTCAATTGCTTCGCGAACCAGCGACGGATTGTATTCCAGCACGTAGGTTTGCACGGGAAAACGATTTTCCGGCGGCGTCTCGATGACAGACAAATCACGCACACCCAGCATCGACATGTGCAGAGTACGCGGAATCGGCGTCGCTGTTAAGG
>NZ_JALKFY010000123.1:0-272 GCF_023242985.1 Frankia sp. Mgl5
GTGGCCGTCGTGACCGAGTTCAAGACAAACACGAACATTCCTGAACACTGCTCCCCAGAAGGAAAGCCGGAATGCGAGCAGGGCCACGCTCTTGTGTTCGACGGATTCGATAAAGATACATACACCGCCTGGTTTCGCGGAGATGAAGAGAGATGCGCCGCCTGTCCGCTGCAAGGCCTTTGCGAGAAGCAGTTCGGCTACTCCTTTACCGACAATCCGTTTTTCCACGGTTCTGTACCACAAGGAAGCTTGCTGCAAGAGCAGATGTTGAG
>NZ_JALKFY010000124.1:0-272 GCF_023242985.1 Frankia sp. Mgl5
GGTCTGCATCGTGGAAATCAACTGGGCAATCTGCTCTGCTGCTCGCTTTGTTTCATCGGCCAGCTTTCGTACTTCCTCTGCTACCACCGCGAAACCGCGTCCCTGTACCCCCGCCCGCGCCGCTTCAATCGCTGCATTTAAAGCGAGCAGGTTGGTCTGGCTTGATATGTCCGTGATCGTGGTAACAATCCCGCCGATCTCTTCCGAACGCGTCGCCAGCCTTTGAATCGATTCCGTCGACTGCGTAACGGTCTGATTGATCATGCCAAGAT
>NZ_JALKFY010000125.1:0-272 GCF_023242985.1 Frankia sp. Mgl5
TTTTGAAACCTCCCGCCCGCTTCATGATCCGGTCGATCTGCTCCACGTCTGCCACACTGTCGCCGAGAATGCGGAGCGCTTCATTATAGTAGGGACGCGCCACCCGATTGACGATAAAGCCCGGTGTATCGGTCACCAGCACAGGCACCTTGCCCAGATCGCGGGCGAACTGATACGCTTTTTGCACATAAGCTTCACTCGATTTCTTGCCGCGAATCACCTCGATCAACGGCATGACCGGAGCCGGGTTAAAAAAGTGAAAGCCAAGAATG
>NZ_JALKFY010000126.1:0-272 GCF_023242985.1 Frankia sp. Mgl5
TCCTTGGTGAAAGCGCCTCGAAGCACTGCGGAAACCGTTGTATCTGTAAAGTCCCCCTTCGTGATGGAGAGAATTACATTCATTTCGCGCGCGCAAAGCTCAGCCAACACCTGACCACAAGCCCCGCACGGCGGTACTGGCACCGGACAATCGGCGACAACGGCAATCGCCTTATAGCTTTGATCTCCTTCCGAATACGCTTTAAACAGTGCCGTCCGCTCCGCACAGTTGCAGAGAGAGAATGCTGCGTTTTCAATATTGCAGCCCAGATA
>NZ_JALKFY010000127.1:0-271 GCF_023242985.1 Frankia sp. Mgl5
CAGTTCGATCATTTTGCTCGCGGGTGTATACTACGGGGCAATGTACGGAGGATCTACCACGTCGATCCTGCTGAATACGCCGGGAGAATCCTCGTCCGTGGTAACGGTGTTGGATGGCTATCCGATGGCGAAGCAGGGGCGGGCCGGAGCAGCTTTGGCGATTTCGGCGATTGGCTCTTTCTTTGCCGGAATCGTTTCACTTGTCGGTTTGGTATTTTTGGCAGAGCCTCTTTCCAATGTTGCTCTGAAGCTAAGCCCCGCTGACGAATTT
>NZ_JALKFY010000128.1:0-271 GCF_023242985.1 Frankia sp. Mgl5
CTATTACGGAGAGCGGCAAGGGGAAGCGGGGCTGCGCCAGGAAATCAGCAAGTATCTTCGTCACGCTCGCGGGGTTCAATGCACACCGGACCAGATTGTGATCGGAGCGGGCACACAATTTATGATCGGCTTGCTCTGCCAGATGATCGGGCTGTCGGAAAAAGCGATTGCGATGGAGGATCCGGGGTATCAGGATGTCCGATCTGTGATCTCGCACCACGGATTTGAGATTGTCCCGATGCCCTTGGAGGACGACGGAATTGATGTGGAA
>NZ_JALKFY010000129.1:0-271 GCF_023242985.1 Frankia sp. Mgl5
GCTCTGGTGCACGCAGGAGTTTGCCGTGTTAAAAGTGGCAGCCCCTTATGTGCAGATCAGCTCGATCATGCCGCAGAAACGAAACCCGGTTTCGCTGGAGCATATGCGCGCGCTTCTTTCCAGCGCTGTGGGCAATACAGCTGCGGTGCTGACGATGATGCACAATACGCCGTTCGGAGACATCGTGGATACTGAGGACGACATGCAGCCATACGCTTGGAAAAGCCTTGCCGTGATGGATCAGATGTACCGTTTGCTGGCCTCGGTAATG